>CBDUHU010000585.1:0-3036 GCA_965366725.1 uncultured Kangiellaceae bacterium | reverse complement strand
AACAGGAAGTTATCGAAGAGGTTCGAGAATCACTACTTGAAGCGACAAGATTAAGACTACGTGCAGATGTTCCCGTTGGTGTTTATCTAAGTGGTGGTATCGATTCTTGCACCATTATGGGAATGGTTGCACATCTAAGAGGAGAGGGAATCGATACCTTTACTCTATCATTCAAAGATCAAGATTTTGACGAAGCAGAAGCTGCGAAAGAAATGGCATTTCTTAACGGAGCTAATCATCATCGTGTGCCGATTAACCCTGGGGATTTAGCTGAGAATTTTGCAGAGGCTTTATATCACTTCGAAACGCCCGTTTTTAATTCCAGTGGTGTTGCTAAGTTTGTGTTGAGTAAGAAGGTGCGAGAAGCTGGTTACAAAGTGGTAATTACCGGAGAAGGTTCCGATGAAATTTTCGGAGGATACTTACCGTTTCGTCTTGATATGCTGTTAAATGAAGGTGCCGGTGATGATCCTGCGGCATTCGCTGAGCGCTTAAAAAATACCATTTCTGATGATCCCTTATCCAAAAAATTTGGTCAAAGTCTCGATAACCTGGGAGATTTGAGTTTTCTTGACAGAGCGTTCGGTATACAACCAACGTGGGCTAAATCGATGATGGGAATGGGTCGTAAAGTTATGCAAATGATGCATGCTGACCTGGATTTTCACTCGCCATTTATTGCAATGGCCAGAGAGCAGTCAGTGACTCGTCAATTAAAAGGACGTAATGCACTCAATTCTTCAATGTATGGATGGTCCAAGTCGTTTATGCATGGTTATATCTTAAGTGTGATGAGTGATCGTGCAGAAATGGGACACTCTATTGAGGGACGTCTACCGTTTCTGGACCACAAAGTGGTTGAAACCGTGGCGCGATTACCGGCACATTATAAAATTCGTGGCAGAACTGAAAAATATATCCTGCGCGAAGCAGCACGTCCATTTATTTCTGATTCAGTATACAATCGTCATAAACATCCTTTTCTTGCACCAGCGGCATCACTCGATCCGAAGGACAAAATGTACCAACTTATGCAAGATACATTGCGCGGTTCTGCATTAAAAAACCAGCCTTTTTTTGATGAAAGAAAAGTCATCAGTGCGCTTGATGAAGCTTGTCAGTTACCAGCAGAGCTACAACCTACAGCAGAAGGTAATTTACTGATAGTTTTAAGTCTTTGTCTTCTAGGTGAGCGTTTTAATTTGACTGCTTGATAATCCCATTGATTAACTTTACTTTTAGAAGATCATTTAGCTAACTTTTCAACCAACATGTATACAGAGGATAGTCCAATGAGTGGAACAGTCGCACTAGACAATAGACCTGTGGATATTGAACAGATTATGCAAGACACTCTTAACCGACAAAGAATAGCATCTAACAAAGAAGGTTTAGTTAGCGCTGAAACACGGATAGATCGTATTGACCGAAGCATTGACCTATTGGTGAGGTACAAAACTGAACTATGTAACGCTGTTTCTGAGGATTTTGGACATCGCTCAATTCATCAATCCAGAATGGTTGATATTGGAAGTTCGTTAACTGCGCTGAGAGATGCGAAAAAGAAACTACGTCGATGGATGCGTTCAGAAAAACGCAGACCAATGTTTCCGCTTGGACTATTAGGTGCTAAGGCGATGGTTAAATATCAACCGCTTGGTGTTGTCGGTTGTATTTCTCCCTGGAATTTTCCAGTACAATTAACTTTTTCGCCTCTGGCTGGAATACTGTCAGCTGGTAATAGGGTTATGATTAAGCCATCAGAATATACTCCTGTTACATCTGAGCTAATGAAAAATATCTTTGCAGAAAATTTTGATAGTGAAGAAATAGCGTTGTTTACAGGTGATGTTGATGTTGGTTCCGCATTTAGCCAGCTAGCTTTTGATCACTTGTTGTTTACCGGCTCAACCGCAACTGCTAGAAACGTGATGCGATCGGCTGCAAATAATTTAGTTCCTGTGACTTTAGAGCTAGGTGGAAAGTCTCCAGTGATAATTGGTAAAGATTGCGACTTGCGGGATGCCGCAGAAAAAATAATGATGGGAAAAACAATGAATGCCGGTCAGATATGTCTGGCTCCGGACTATGTGTTTATTCATTCAGAAAAACGCGAACAGTTTGTCGAGATGTTGAAGGAAAGCGTGGCTAAAATGTTTCCTGAAATGGTTGATAACCCTGATTATACCTCGGTTGTAAATGATAGAAATTATTCTCGAATTCAGAGCTACATTGAAGATGCATTACAAAAAGGTGCTGAAGTTGAAGTTATTAATCCTGCACATGAAAATTTTGATAAACAGAAACATCACCGTATCCCGCCAACGCTTATTATTGAACCATCAGATGATATGATGGTAATGCAGGAAGAAATTTTTGGACCATTATTAATTATAAAAAAATATAGTGATATTAATGAATGTATAAATTTCATTAATGAACGAGCGAGACCTTTAGCGCTTTATTATTTTGGAAAAAATAAAGCAGAGCAGAACTTAATTATAGACAATACTACTTCCGGTGGCGTTACCATCAATGATGTCATGATGCATGCTTCACAGGAAGATTTGCCTTTTGGTGGGGTTGGTGAAAGTGGTATTGGCTCTTATCATGGATTTGATGGATTTAGGAACTTTAGCAACGCAAAGGCAATATTTACACAGTCAGATCTGGTGTCAAAACTAGCAGCTAAAATGCGTCCGCCCTATCAGTAATTATCTTTTTAATAAATTTGATATCTTAATTTAATTGTTTGCATACCCTGGGAAGACCTGGTGTTATCGCCATGTTAGGGAAATAGAAAATATAAATTTTATAGCTTCTTCGCCGTAAGGTTCATTCAATAATCCGACAACTTTCAACAGCTTTTTGACTAAGTGGTTTACTAGCGCTCTTAACCAATAGTCAGGAGAGGTAAAATGATCGATCAAGAACTATTATTAGAACTTACAGAAAACTATCTGAAATTAATTATTTCGGAAGTTTCAAACTCGTCTGGTGATAATCTGGACACTCTGTCACCATTTGGTGAACTAG
>CBDUHU010000584.1:0-3041 GCA_965366725.1 uncultured Kangiellaceae bacterium | reverse complement strand
ACTCAGAGAAGACCATTATTGCCGGTTAGAAGATACGATAGAAGATGTTAATGAGATATTTATGCGTCGAAATAAGACTTCACAGCCAGGCCATAACAGACGAGACGACCGAACTCAGATACTCAGTATATTTGGGTAGATTGACACAATTAACAATTCTCTTTCACCAGCTTCTGTGCAATTCTCCGGAAGCTGATATAATCCCTCTCTATTTCAACTAACACTAAGAAGATAATATGTCATTTGAAAATACTATTGCGGTAGTCAGTGGTGGAGCCTCTGGCCTTGGATTAGGTGTTGTTAACCGGATCTTAGCACAAGGTGGAAAAGTCGCAATCCTGGATATCAACGAAGAACAGGGCAAACAAATTGAAGCGGACAATCCTGAAAGTACATTGTTTATCAAAACTGATATTAGTGATGAACAACAAGTTGACAATGCTGTAGACCTTGCCGTCAAAAAATTTGGAAAGATTAATCTCGCAGTCGGCTGTGCTGGAGTTCTGGGTGCTGGCAAAATTATCGGTAAAAAAGGCCCTATGCCTGCCGAGTACTTTCAAAAAGTTGTCAATATTAACTTAATTGGTAGCTTTTTACTGACCCGTGCAGCCGCTCGTCATATGCAGCAAAATACTCCGCAGGACGATGAGAGAGGCGTTATTATTCACACTGCTTCCATTGCAGCATATGAAGGACAGCTTGGACAGGTTGCCTATTCTGCAACCAAATCAGCGATTGTCGGCATGATGCTACCTCTTGCGAGAGAATTTGCCCGTTCTGGCATTCGCTGTATGGCTCTAGCTCCCGGTATGTTTGAAACCCAAATGATGGCGGAAGTTACCGATGAAATAAGAGAGAAGCTCTGCGCGAGTATTCCTTTCCCTTCTCGCTTTGGAAGCAGCGAAGAGTTTGCAAAGATGGTTGAGCACATTGTTGACAACCAAATGTTAAATGGCTCCACAATAAGACTGGACGGCGCAGCCCGTCTGCAATAAGGTTGATTATCATAGAACAGTCATGCCAATGAGTGTTCTATGATATTACCTCTGTGGATCTCGAGGACTCTGTAGGAATCATTAACAACTCTACTATAACCGTATAAAACAGGTTGTTCCAAGCTAAAACCTTGCCCAGCGAGATCAATATAAAATCAGTAAGTTGTGTTCAAGTGCTGTGTCATAAAGCAGCGCTAGTCTCTCGTATCGCAGGAGCTGTCAAAATAGAACCATCGAGTAGTTTAAACTGAGTTGCAGCTCTATCAGCATAACGCGATTCATGAGTAACCATGCAAATGGTCGTACCATTTTGATTTAATTGATCGAGTAGATCCATGATTTGATCGCCACTGTTTGAATCCAGATTTCCGGTCGCTTCATCTACCAGTAATATCGCCGGTTCCGCCACTAATGCACGAGCGATAGCAATACGTTGTTGTTGTCCACCTGAACCATTTCAAGACAATCGTTGACACGTTGTTCAATTGTACCCGCGTCGGGTTTATTTTTACTGTAGCGCAAAGGTAGTGCAACATTGTCAAACACTGATAATTCATCAATAAGATTAAATGACTGAAAAACAAATCCAATTTTGCTATTCCTAAGTTCTGCAGCTTCATCCAGTGACAAATTAGCAGCATCAACACCTTCTATTAAATACTCACCGCTAGAAGGCATATCAAGTAGGCCTATAAGAGATAGTAAAGTCGATTTACCACAACCTGATGGCCCAGAAATTGAAACATAGTCCCCGGCTGTAATGGTCAAATTAATATCTTTTAATGCATGGGTTTCCATATCTTCAGTTTCAAAAACTTTACTGATATTTTTCATTTCTATTTTAACTTGGCTCATAATGAATTCTTCCTGCTAACATATGTTGTTTAAATTAAGATTCTATGATCAATTGCGATACCGTACTTTTTAAATTAGATAAGTCCGAAATAATAAAAGCATCATCAATCTCAGCACCTGAAATAACTTCAATATAGCGGCCAGCCTGTTGACCTAATTTAAGTGTGCGTAGTTGAGCGGTAGATGCGTCTGAACTCAGGCGGTATAGCGAAACTTCACTATAAGGCTTAACGTTGGCGGGCCTTTTGATATAGAGAACTTGTTTCAGTGTATCAGCAATAATGGTCGCATCAACATTAAGCTGTGGCCGAGCACTGGCTGGTAAGCTCTCAGGGAGCGAAATTTCGATTTCAACCATATTGTCTTGCACAATCGGGTCAATTCTGCTGACTTTGCCCTGGATTTTATCACGTCGTGTATCGACTATTGCGGTTTGGCCTACAATAATTTCTTGTGCCTGATTTTGCGGTACTCTTATTAAAGCAATCAGATCAGTGGCGCTTCCCAACAATGCTATCTCCTGCCCAGCCGCTAAACTTTGCCCCAGTTCAACCGAAAGACGTTGCAGAACACCAGAAAAATCAGCTTTGACTGTCAATCGATCCAATCGTGACTGCCTGATATTCAATTGACCTTGTTGTTGTTTGACACGTTCTTGTTGAATATTGACAGACTCTTTGTGTACCAACTTTAATTGTTCAAATCGTTGTTTCAAAATATCGATACGTTTTGCCAACTGCCGCTCATTCAGTACCGATTCTTGGTAGTTAAGCTGTGATACAACCCCTTGCCCTACCAATTTTTCTTCAGCTTCCAGATTGATTAATGCACTTTCATAATTTGCAGTCATTTCTGCCAGATTAGCAGATTCATTTAGAATTTCCCGTTCATTATTCAAAACTAGCTGACGTAAGTTTGCTCGACTCTGGGCTAACTCTTGTTCTGCATTTTCCACCAGTTGTAATAACTCAGGGTTATCTAAGCGAACGATAACACTATCAGCTGTCACTTGAGCACCAGGCTTTAAAATAATATCCTTGACCGTTGCCTGGGTTAAAGCTGCGATGAGTTGTTGTTTGTTTGAACTTAAAAAACCAAACCCCTCAGTGACAACTTCAAGATCACCTTTTTGTACCCGTTCAATGAGGATATCATTGCGCGACACTGATACCGAGCTTGCCGATTGTAATG
>CBDUHU010000583.1:0-3043 GCA_965366725.1 uncultured Kangiellaceae bacterium | reverse complement strand
AGGAGGGATTATTATATCGGAAAATATTTAGCAGTCGATTTATCAGTAATAGTGCCGCTGCAACAGTTCCCGGCGGAAAATCGATTGCTTGCAGCACCAAAGAAGCGTTGTTATGGGATAAAAGCTTTATCACAAACTCTGACCCTTCTGGCCGTGCTGTTGCAGGAGTGCATGCGATGGCTGTTAGTTAAAAGGCCGAGCGAGAATAAATATCACCAAATTTATTAATTATCCAATGAGTCATAAGGATCAACTAAAAGAGAAAGAAAAATGAAACTACAACAACTAAGGTTTATTTTAGCGATTTCAGAGTGTGGATTAAATATCACTCAGGCGTCACATCAGCTTTATACTTCTCAGCCAGGCGTAAGTAAGCAATTACGTTTACTTGAAGAAGAATTAGGAATTGAAATATTTCAGAGAAATGGTAAAAATCTGGTTGGAGTGACAGAAAATGGTAAAGTAGTGTTGAAAAAGGCATTGCAGGTAATGAATTCGGTGAATGAGATTAAAGAGTATTCAAATGAAGTCAATACTACTCGTCATCCTATTGCTATACATGAATACTCCATTTGTGCATAAATGTTGTTGATAAGTCTATTGAATTAAAAAGAAACTTGTATCTGGCCGGAGAAAAGCTGGTTTTTTATTTTTCCGGTCGAATTCAAATGAAACAAGCTTGTCGTGAGCTTGTTATTACTATTTGCTGAAGTTCGATTTATATCATTAGAACTCGGGTGTTAATCACCCGAGGCTTTTACTAAAAGGTTTGAGTTCTATTGACGTTCAAGACAGTGTATTCCATAGTTTATCAATTTCAGTCTGCCATTCTTGTTGTAAATGTTCTTTTTGAAATTTTAGTTTTCTCATTTGATCATCACGCAATAATTTTTCTAGATGTTCAATTTGAGAAAGTATATTTTCCTCCGTATCTAGTCTTTTTTCAGGCAGAATAATATCCGGCTTGTTCAATGGACTGGCCGCTTTATTAAGTACTAAGGATTGATAAAACTCTTCCGATTGATTGATCTCCTGTAGTTCTGCATGATTAATAACAAACCAGCGATTCGCAACTTGCTCGAGAAAATAGCGATCATGACTGGTTATTAACATGGTTGCATCAGAATTCATTAATTGCTCAACCAATTGTTGTTTTCCTTCCAAGTCAATGTGATTGGTTGGTTCATCCAGAATTAAAAAATTCGGTTTGTTTAAACTGAATAATAAAAACATCATTCGCGCTTTTTCACCGCCGCTGATATGGGATACTTTTCGGTCGAATTGATCAAATGTAACCCCCGCTTTTATTAACTCTTTCTTGATTGTCACTTCGTCTGCGTGGCTATTAGTTCTTAACCAGTCAAAACGATTAGCTTCATGGTTTAACTCAACTAAATCCTGGTCATAATAAGCTAGACTGGCTCTCGGGTTAAATCGAACTTTAGCATTGATAGGGTGATCTTCTTGTGAGTGGTAAAGCTGATTAATTTCTCGTAAAGTTGTCGACTTTCCAACACCGTTAACACCTAATAATGCAATGCGATCACCTGGTCTTACTATTAATTTTTCAATTGACAATAGAGGAGCATCCTGGCCATCTAATTTTATCTCATAGTCTTCGATCGCCAATACTTGCTTTGCCGGCAAGCTGTGGTTAGCCAATGATATATTAAGTTGGGTTTGCTGATGAGTCTGAGTTTTTTGCTGAGTTAGTCGGTCAACCCTTTTCTGAATTGATTTCGCTTTTCTTGATAAATCTTCGTTATCATTCTCACGACCCCAAATTGCTAGTCGTTTTGCCGTTTTTTGTAGGCGAACTATTTCTTTTTCCTCATTTTGGCGTCTTTTTTCTGCGGCTTTATCTAATTCATTAAGTTGCTCACAAGCTGCATCATAAGATAGTTCAAAGGAATAGGTTTTTTTGTCCCTGAGAAAAACCGTTTTTTCACAGACTGTATTAAGTAGGTGCTGGTCATGCGATACGATTAAGAATGGACAGCAGGATTTTTGTGACAAAAAGTTCTGCAACTTAGTCATGGCTTCTATGTCCATATGATTTCCAGGCTCGTCCATCAATAACAAGTCTGGTTTTGAAACAATTGCTCGTGCAATTAGCATCAGGTTCTGTTGACCACCACTTAATCCACTAACTGGTGTTGCCAGTTGACTTTGCTGAAATCCGAGTTGAATTAAATTTGCTTCTGCTTCCCACCCTCGGGAGAATCTTTCATTTTCTGGGAGTACCTGAGTGACCGCTTCTATCAGTGAGTATTTATCAAGGCTTTCTGGTACAAACTGCTCTACTATCGCCACCTGACAACTTCGAGATTTGCGAACTTCACCTTTATCGAGAGCAAGCTGTCCTCCGATAAGTGACAGTAATGTACTCTTTCCGCAGCCGTTCTGGCCCACCAGGCCCGTTTTCTCATTTTGTCTGATATTGAGTGTGAGTCCTTCGAAAAGAGTCTCATGGCTATTTGCGTAAGTAATATCGATTAGTTGTAATAATGTTTTCATTGTATTCATCTTTTATATAAGGCAGGGGACAGCCCTGCAAGTTATTAACGTTTGTTGATTAATAACGCAGATGAATACTCAAGCAGCATTCGAAATGTTAAGATCGGTTTTATAAAACGACTTTATAAAATAAAAAAGAGTTCAGCCCGGAATTCATCGCGCTAGAGAGCGGGGGACTGAAAGGTTCCATTATTTAAAAAGCGTGCGAAAGCTATTCGGCACAATGACATATTTGGTCTCCTCTAAGTGGTCAGGTCGGCCCATTGCCTTCCATTTTACTGACCGACTATTCAAACAAATATCACCTTGAATTACAAATATTTATTTGGAAGGTGAGAAAGAAGTTAAATCAGGATGGTGTCGGGAGGCTAGTAATATAGGTTATTTATTAATTTCACAGTATCTTGAGATCGGGTTTTTAACTATAATCTATAACTATATCAATTAACCGTAATACCTTAGAGCAATTTAGTTTGTAACCTCTACTAAAGATAATCAGGTGTAGGAGTATGACCATTAACATTAC
>CBDUHU010000582.1:0-3043 GCA_965366725.1 uncultured Kangiellaceae bacterium | reverse complement strand
ACAGATGACCTTATCGTCTTGTATAGTGATTACCGAAGACAACCAATATGTCACTATACCAAACACAAAAATTTGGGGTAATCCAATACATAATCTATCAAGGTTAATCGAAAAATAGATAGCCCTCCATAGATTCAAAGTGACTAGTTTTCCTGAGCATGACGAAATCATCCTTATAGGTTGATTGATAAATGTTAGAATCAGGTAAAATAGAAGAAACTAGGAATATTACAAAATAAGAGTTCTCTAATAGCGCTTTCAACGTTAACCATTATGATCAATACACAGGAAAAAAAATTATGTCATTAAAAATGCTTTTTGTTAACAATACTGGACTTCCCGATGATCAGGTTTTCGTAACTTTTCAAGATCCCGGACAAACACTCAACGCAACATATGGCAAATCACCCAATACTCTTACTGTTGGGAGAAAAGCAACCAACGACATGATGACAAAATCCTACAGCCTCACAGAAATTGGTAGTGAAGGGTTCGATATCATTAACGCCGAAGGTCCAGTCGTATTTATTTCTTATCAAGCGACCAAACAACATGGTGGTTTTGATATGGGAGCCGATTTATCGGGTAATGAACAACCCAGTTACATTGGAAGTGGTGGGGCTAATTATTTAAAAGCTTATCAGCCATTTGAAATAACTTGCGTTAAAGGTGCCACCGACGGCCAGGGAAACCTGACCAACATCAACTACTTTACAGCCCCTATCAGTATACAAAGCTATAAAGGAGGAGCCAACGGCACCTTACTGCAAACTCGCGGTTACTATAATGGAACAGCGACAGGAACCAGCAAACTAAATACAGCCCTTTCCGCCATTACAACAGGTCCCCATAGCAGCCTGGCAACGGTGACCAACGCAGGTAAAATTTTACGTTATATTGGGCCATCATCTTATGGTGCAGGAACTAACCCCTACCCAACATTTGACGCCTATTTAACTTCTATCAATGCTGCCAACAAATTAGTTACAAAAATTCAAAATGGCAATGCGTTTAATACAATGCAAATACCTGCCGCAGGCAACCTAAATTATGATTACCAACTTGATTTCACAGCAACAGTTGCAGCAGACAATAGCATCACTTTAGAAGGCGATATTACCACTACTATTACCCCATTTGGAGGAAAACCATATGCCGGTACAACTTATACAGGCGCCAAACTAACAATCTCGCCGACAAATGGCATCAGTACATCAGCTGATATTTTTAATAATACAATTTATGGTCAGGCAGATCCCAAAGGTCCTAACAAGGGCTCTACTACATTTAATTCTGTTTGGGACACACTAAAAGCGGATATGGCAAAAGCTGGTTTGTTTCTAAACTCTACACCAGGAACAACTTACGCAACAACACAGAGTTTAGCTATTGGAGAAATAACAACGGGACTACTTGGCGGTTTTGTTGGTAGTGGTGTCAAATACAGTGGTGGTAAAACAGGGTACACTCAATACGATGGAAAATATTATAAAGATATTCCGAGTGCCGCCTGGTGGAATAGTGATACGATACCTTCGCCAGCAACACTGCAACCTGATAATAGTTTCTATAGCGCCTACTCAAATGTTATTTTTAATGCAACCAATAATGAAGTTTATTCCATCCCGTTCAGTGATCGTTTCGGTAAAGGACCGCTAATGCAAACCCAGCTTTATAACTCTGATACAGTTGACACCTGGGTTGTGACCTTGGGAAAACCGTTATTTATGCTATAGATAAGTTCTGTTAAACACAGAACTAATTTTGGCCAGGGTATCATCACGACAACTGATACCCTAAGACTTCAAATCTTCGATATACAGCTGATATAACTTTGGCTCCATAATACTATTAACTGGTGAATCAATTTTTTTAATATCTTCACTAAAAATAGTCGCCGCATACATTGTATCTTTGTTGAGGTATTTCATTGGCACTTCAAAATTAAAGTCCTGGTTTAACGCTCCAGACATACTCGCCATATTAAAGCCCCAAAGACCAAATGAAGGAATGGTTAGCTGAAAACTAACTGTTTGACCAAATACGTGATCAAGAGTTTTCTCAATACACCAGAAAGTTCTCCGGGTAAAGAAAGGTGATGAACTCTGAGTAATCACAAAAGCATCATCTTTCATTCGACGCCGGATCATTGTATAAAATTCCCGCGAATATAATTTATTAATTGCTTCATTATGCGGATCTGGCATATCAATAATTACCCGGTCATATAAAACACCTGGCTGATTGATATAAGTAAAAGCATCCTGATTAAAAACTGTCACTTTGGGATGCTCTAGACTTCCCTGATTCAATTTTTTGAGTAATGGAAATTCATTGGCAATACGTGTCATTTCCGGATCGATATCAACCAGATGAATTTGTTTTACATCCTTGTATTTGAGAATTTCTCTCACTGCCAGCCCATCACCGCCACCAAGTACAAGAATGTTATCTCTGCTATCACTTTGTACCATGACCGGATGCACCAACGACTCGTGATATCGGTATTCATCTCTCGCAGAAAACTGGATATGACCATCAATATATAATCTCTGTTCTCTAGTGTTATTTGATTCAGTAACCACAATTCTTTGATAAGGAGTTTGCTTTGAATAGACAACCTGATCGTAATAAAGGTGTTGCTCAGCAAAACTGGTTAGATAAGTCCCAATAAATAGAAAGACTGTCAACATTAAAAAGATAGAACCCGAAAGGATCATTAGCCCACGGAAATTTTTGAGATGATTTCTGAAAAAATAAATATTGATAATTGCAGTAAAAATATTAATTAGGCCAATAGCAAAGGAAGAACGAATTAGTCCTAGTTGTGGCAACAAAAGTAATGGAAATGCGACAGAACCAATTAATGCACCTAAATAGTCAATCGAAAGTACATTAGCAATTGAATCTTTTGTTCCGACTCGTTTAGAAAGTAATGTTGTCAAAATGGGTATTTCCATACCTACCAATGCACCAATGACTAAAATCAATGTATACATGACACTGGTATAAAGAGCGTGTACCAACGGGAAAGCCATAAACA
>CBDUHU010000581.1:0-3046 GCA_965366725.1 uncultured Kangiellaceae bacterium | reverse complement strand
AGACGATCGTTCAAAAAAATCGACTCTGACAGCTTTAATGGCAGCGTTATCTGCAAAACCCCTCAATATCGACGATATAGTTAATCTAGTTAAATTCGTTGAACATGAGTCACCAAAACAAGATCTTTCAGTATCAGATAAAGTGATAAATATTGTTGGTACTGGCGGCGGTATTGCGAGCTTTAACATTAGCACTACTGCTACTTTCGTAGCCGCCGCAGCGGGTGCAATGGTCTTAAAAAGTGGTTCTTATTCATATAACAGCAAATGTGGTTCGTTGGATTTATTAGCCAAATTGGGTATCAACTTGAATACATCCAGAGAGAGCCTGGAATCAATGTTAGAAGAACTAAATATTGGATTTGTTAGTCCACAAATGTACCCACCAGTACTCAGGAGAATTGCAGTTTCTGTTATTCCTCTCACCTTAAGAGAAATTGGCGGAATCATCAATACAATAGGTCCATTAATATGTCCGTTTCGTGTTCATGGACAAATTTGCGGTGTCAGATCTCATCAACTAGTACCTCTTTTTGCTCAGGCACTACAATCATTGGAAATGAAAAATAGCATTTCCGTCTGGTCAGAAATAGGACTAGATGAATTTTCGGCAATCGGAATCAACCATTATTCAATGGTTAAGGAGCAACTAACGACGCATCGCTTTGATCCTGCCGAATTTGCAATGAATCATTCGAACCCTGTTGAAATCAGCGGTGGTACACCCGAACAAAATATAGAAATAATGCACTCAATTCTTAAAGGAAAAGATACCACTGCGGCGCGCGATACTGTCGTCGTGAATGCAGCATTTATGTTATTACTCTCAGGCCAATATCAATCAATACAAGACGCTATAATCGCTGCCAAAAGTGCGATTAACAGTGGCAGCGCGTTCCAATTATTACAAAACGTCATTGAGTTTAGCCATGACCATCGAATAGCTGAGAGTTTATCATGAAGGTGAGAGAGAATTGGCTAGAGCGGATTAATGCGATTAAGTCTGGTGATCTTATTCCTGTAATTGCAGAAATAAAACCCTCATCCCCTTCTGCCGGTGATTTACTTAAAGGCAGAGCACTCAGTGATATCGTTCAAGCATATGAGTCTGGTGGAGCGGCGTGTATTTCTGTGGTAACCGGAAAGTGGTTTGGTGGTGATATTTCACTTCTATCAGAAGTCTCCAGATTAACCAGCCTTCCCTTATTAAGGAAGGACCTGATTGTTAATAAAAAGCAATTGGAAGAATCAAAAAAACACGGCGCTAACGCCGTTCTACTAACCAAAAAAATATTGAGAAAAAGCCACCTGGAAAAACTGATTAACGAGTGTGTTGGATTAAATATTACACCATTTATTGAAGTTTCTGATATCAACGAGATAGAAGAACTGCCAACCAACAAAAATATTATTGTGGCAATAACCAACCGAGATATTGCACAAAAAGAGATGGATACTCAAAGTGGATTAAATAGTCTTAACCTGATCAGTAAGGTCAGAATTGGGGCAGGAGCAATTATTAGTGCGAGCGGCATTAGCAGTCCTGAAGAAGCTAATTTGTTAGTAGACGCGGGGTTTGACGGTTTATTAATAGGAACAGCACTACTCTCTGCGAAAAACCCTCAATTAATGATTCAAACCTTATCACAAAAAACCACAAATGCTGTTCAGTAATTTTCTAACTACCTGGGTATAGTTCTCGCAGGTAGTCATTTTTTACAACTATATACTTGTCAGAATCAATTCTGCCCCTCTCAAGATTCTCTACGCATTTAATTTATTATCGATAGTAAAATCACTTGCTGGTGAGATTAGTCGATAATAAAGGCATATCAATTCGGCTTTAGTATTGACACCCAGTTTTTTATAAATATTGCAATTATGAAATTTAATAGTACGTTCAGCAATCCCCAGAATCTTACTCATTGACCAATTATCTTTACCTTCTATAATCCAAAGCATAACCTCCTGCTCTCGACTGGTTAAAGAATAATCAGATAGCCTTTTTGATTGGAGATAAAGTCCGTGAGCAACAGAAAACAGGTAAGGTAAAATAAAGTTCAAAACATCCAGTTGGCGGCTCTGCAGCTTTTTCATATCAAACTTCAGACATAAGAAGCTAAAAATACCATCGCCTTCATCATTATAGAAGAAGACATAGTCACCATTGATAGAGTGAGGAGCAAGGCCATCACCAAGTCCACAATGGCATTTGCTAAATTTATAATCAGGAAGCATGGATTTTTCAATTGTTCCTTCGGCAAATTGCTCAGAACTATCTTTAGAGTTATAAACCCCTAATACACTTCCTTTTATTCCCAACAATGCTTCTAGCTCATAAAGTAACGGCTTAACGTGATTATGATTGTTAGTGTGTTGAAGTTTACAGACTATGTTGACTAACATAACAACATCACTAACAGTCAAATCAGAAAGTTTCTTATCAACCGTAACCGCTTGTTTATTCCCCATTTCGGCTATGACTACTTCTCCGCAATTCATCATTTCAAGTCCCTCTACACCTTAATTATTTTTATTTATCACTTTTACTTATTGTTAATAGAACTACAATTACTTATTGCAAATAAGATAAAATTCGAAACCTGAGAAACTAATTTTAAACTTATTTTCCCTGTCACTATTTTGGATTTAATTATAAACAAAACCGACATTCATTTAGAGTTAACCACACTAAACACACGTAGCAAAACCATTATACCAAAATGCGATAAAATATATTTTCAAAAAAATTGACAACATAAAACTTTAGACAAAACTAATTTAGCTTTAATAAAATCAAAACTAAAGATAATGACATTATTTTTTTTACAGATGCAAATACTTTTTATCAAGGTGATAGTTTTATGCATTTGTGGAAAGAATTTGAGAAGGGATCTGTCGACGGTTACGGATTTACCAAGAACACACCCGTGCTTCCGGGGCAGGGGGACGAGGATTATCGGAAATATGTCAAAAGGGATCTGATACCGGCATTTGATCATTTCAAACCGGATATGATTTTGGTATCAACTGGATTTGACGGACA
>CBDUHU010000580.1:0-3047 GCA_965366725.1 uncultured Kangiellaceae bacterium | reverse complement strand
TCGTCTGAAGCGAGCCAGACGTCGGTTAAAATAGCGATTCGCCTGTCTTTGTCGTGCAGCATGGGCCAAAGCTGCAGCATTTGCTCCCATGGCAGGTGCAACGCCTCCCAATGCATTGAAATTAATCGAAGGATAAGTTGCCTCGCTTACGTAAGAAAAACCGGCATGATTAAAGTTTTTGTTTAACACATGACCTTGTTGACCACTTGAAGTAATATCAACAATACCTCGAGTTCCATTATGATTGATAACGAAATCTGGAATTGCATTACCGACTCCAACCTGAGCATTAGCTGCACCGGGTAATCCAGGATTATGAGAAACCTGATCTTCAATCACATAACCGGTAGTCATCGCTTTTTGACTATTGTCGTTACCAGCCATTCTATTCAGAAAATTAGCAAAGTGCCCCTGACTGACACCAGGAAAATTATTAATGGCCAATGGAACAGGGTTCGCTATATTTGTTGCCGCCACCAACTGATTCCAGGTATTGGTATATGCTGCCGTTGTTAGGCCGTCAATGGTCACAGCATCATTAATAACGGCGTTCTCGTTAACATTCGGCGCAGCTGGCGCCTTAAAAGGAACCAGAAGTCTCTGAATAGTTTTAGTATCATTGAGTTGAACACTTGTTGGTTTATTCAACGAACCCTGTGTTTTAACATTGCTACTTACTGAACTATTTTTGCGATTATCATCAATTGAACAACCTTGATTTCTGACTTTACGGCGCTGCGCCGAGGCAGCATACTTAGTTTGCCTATCAGGTAATACTGATTTTAGTTTTGAACGATACATGTTAATCAGCTTCTATAGTGGTTAAATCGTTCAGTAAGCATTTTAATCCTCAATATTTATATTAAGAGTAGGCTGATTAAAAAGAGAAAATTTGGCAATCTATTCATAAATTTAGTCAAAAAAACACCTAAAATAGTTTTTATTAAATGTATTCTAATTTTCACCCAGAGAAATCAAACCGATAGGCTAATTTCTCTGGCAAGATAAAACACTAACTGACGGCTTCATTAACTATATCTTGCTGGTCATTCAGGGTTTTAGGTAGCCTACGTTTTAACTGTCGCTGTTGTTTAAGTCTACTTTCAAGCTCAGTCTTAATCTTCTGATCAAATTTCTCACTAACCAACGGAGAAAGTAAATTGTATTCTTCCAGAGGATCATCAGTCAGGTTATAACATTCATATTCAGCAGGAATATAACGGGCGGTTGTGATTTCATCTGGATTACCGACAGCCGACAAATTACCTGCATTGGTACTAAGCGTTGCCCCAATTCCCGGTGTAGAATAAAACCGGGAATTATCAAAATAACGCGAATATTTCCATAATGTCTGACCGGTTAACTCTGGTAGTCGGGTGATAATTGTCTCAATATGTTTCGGCTGAATAATTGAATTATATGCAACCCCGGTAACCGGATTGGTCATTTGTTCGCCGACTTCAACATTATCATCAGTCATAAAATAAACTGTTTCCTGTTCAGGAAGTTTTTCCTCGGAAATAAATGTAGATAGGTCATTTCCAACTAACGGCTGCGCTTCACTATACGAGTTTGATAATTCTTGCCTTATCAACTCAGCATCAATGTCAGCTAATCCAAGTAAAGTGGGTAACAGATCAACATGGGAAGTTGTCAAATCAGTTTTTCTGGCCGAGTTAAACAGTTGTGGATTGGAAATAACAAATGGAACATGAATGGTTTCCTGGTAAGCATTATACCATTTTTGGTGTAAGCCACCATGTGCACCTAGCATCTCACCATGGTCTGATAAGTAAACAATAATTGTATTTTCAAAAAAAGATGTATTTTGTAACGCCTGATAAACCTGATCAATATGAGTATTAACTTCCGCCATTAAGAAATAATAAAACTGTCTATAAGTTTCATTATCTAACTGAGGAAGATACATTCTTGGATAGGTAAAGGCATAATCTTTTTGACAACGCGGTTTGCTTTCCAGAGCTTCATCTGCTGTGGGTGCTCGATCAACCTTAGGTAGGCGACCTTCGGCTTTTGCTTGTTCGAATTTAGGAAACCAGTCAGCAGTCGCTTTACCGGACAAAACGATATCATGAGGATTTAAAAAAGATGAAACTAATAAAAATGGTGTCTCATCACCCGCTTTACTTTTAGCATCCAGTTCTGCAAGCGTGCGGCAAACCTGATCAGCAAAACCTGGATCGCGAGCAGTCGCATCATTCTGTTGCAATGCGCCGTGAGGCTCTGGCCCAATCCAGCCGTCGAATCCATATTTATTCAACTGATTAGCATTCTTATATAAATTAATACGCTCAGGAAACGGTGTTCCGTTTATATCGTTACTTAGCAAGCCGACCTGAGTGCCAGGAACATCAATATCTTCATAAGAAATATGCCACTTACCACGATACCAGGTTTGATAACCAGCAGCACGAAAGTAATTACCCATCGTTGGTACGGTATTAGGCTTAAGCCAGAACATGTTCTCATCAAATGAAGATTTTCCAATTCCAGGCGTTTGACTGACCCCATGTAGTGACGGATATTGGCCGGTATATATGCTTGCACGACTAGGTGCACATGCCGTAGAAGCGGTGTAGTGGTTAGTAAAATCCAGTCCGTGCTGGCGCATTTTTTGTAACGCCTTGCTGTGTTCAATGCGATAAGCCTTGGCTTCAGCATTTTCATAAGATGGAGGATATCTTTCTTCATCGGTGGTAATAATCAAAAAATTTGGCTGTTTTCCGTTAATTAACATCACACAATCCTTTTCAGTAGACACGCAAATATCGAAGTGCCGTGTTGGCACTTAGTTAACCTGAATTTGCTG
This sequence comes from uncultured Kangiellaceae bacterium, assembly GCA_965366725.1. Lineage (GTDB taxonomy): Bacteria > Pseudomonadota > Gammaproteobacteria > Enterobacterales > Kangiellaceae > Aliikangiella. The sequence goes on along the minus strand of CBDUHU010000580.1, from coordinate 217 downwards.
TCAGTATAGGGCTGAACTGATAAGATTGAATCAACCCAAAAGGTTGAAATTGAAGACACAGTGATTGATATAGAGCAGGCTTAAAATATTGCTCGATAAATAATGATTGTTCTGAAGTTCCAGGTAGAAATCCTGATATAACGTGGCTATTGATAGTGCAAGCTAGTTTTGTCTAAGCACTTCCCAGCTAAAATTAAATCCAGCCTCTTCAATAATA
>CBDUHU010000579.1:0-3049 GCA_965366725.1 uncultured Kangiellaceae bacterium | reverse complement strand
AAACGCCATTTGAAATTGAGAACAAAGCGCTTTTTAAGGGATATTTATTAAAAATATCGAATGAATCCTATTGGTATGTTGGTTTTGCACATCACCTTATTATGGATGGTTGGGGATTTGCAAATTGGGCAAAAAGCCTTGGGCTTCTTTACAATGGAATGCCGAAAGAAGAGTTAAAGTTTTCTGAATGGTCGGAAATTGTTCAAAAAGATAAAGAATATCTTTGTGCAAAAAAATACCAGGCCGATCAATCTTATTGGGAAAAGCAACCGCTAGAAAACTCATCGTTACTACCGCCTTTTTACGAATCAGAGTTTTCTGCACAACAGTGTATACCTAGTAGTCGTAAGGTATTAACACTCTCTACAAGTAAAGTTCATCAACTCGCTAAGATAGGCGAAAAATATAAACTTGGTGTATCACATCTATTTCTGAGTATTGTAACGACCTATTTGGCAAAGACATATAGTCGGGATGAGTTAACGCTTGGCTTGCCCTTTCATAATCGTAAAAACTTTATTCAGAAGGGGATGCTGGGTGTTTTTACTAGTGTGAGCCCGATGAATATCAGTTTTTCAAAAGATATTTCATTTATCGAGCTTGCAAAGGAATTAGCCACCAGACAGCGGGCTAATCTGCGTCATCAGAGATACCCAATTGGTCATATGATTAGAAACTTGAATCAGGGAAGTGACTCACTTTATGATGTTGGTTTTAATTATCTTAAACTTGATAGTGATTTGAGTTTTGATAACAACACAGCTGATTTGGTTTATTTAAGTCATAACCATGAAGCAACCCCGTTAATGGTAACCGTATGGGAATATGGTGCTGAAAATTATACAGAGATCCAGTTTGATTATAATTATGCATATCTGTCGGATAAGGAAGCGGAGTTTCTTGCAGCAAGAATTGAATATTTGCTAGATCAAGTACTTGAAACCCCTGAAACTAAAGTCAATAAACTATCGCTGATACCCGAGGCAGAATGTAAACAGTTGTTTTATTCAGATAAGAATAAAACGGAAAATGAAGTGGTATACATTCATCAATTTTTCGAGCTGATAGCTGAGAAAAATAACAATAAAATAGCGGTGAGTGATCTTCATAATCAACTGACTTATCAACAGTTAAACAGTCAGGCTAACCAGATAGCACACTGCTTAAGTGAACGTGGAATAGGCCCGGAAGATAGAGTTGGTGTCTGTCTGGAACGTTCAGTTTATACTCTGGTGACCTTACTTGGTATTTTAAAATCAGGTGCAGCCTATGTTCCTCTAGACCATACCTATCCTCAAGCTCGTCTAAATTTTATACTAGATGATAGTCAGGTACGCTGCATATTAACCCAGCAGTCAGTTTTAAACTATCTAGAGCATGCCTCGTACGAAAAGTTGATTGTTGATGATATTATTTGCTCACAAACAAATAATGTAACTAATTTTGATAATAGGAAGCAGGGGTTAACCACCCATAATCTTGCTTACTTAATATATACTTCTGGCTCTACCGGTCGACCGAAAGCGGTTGAAATCTGTCATTCTAATGCTGTTGCATTAATCAACTGGGCAGGTCGTACTTTTGATCAGAAAGCGCTCTCTAAAGTTCTGGCAACTACTTCAATTAACTTCGATTTATCAGTATTTGAATTGTTTGTACCAATCAGTTTTGGTTATCAGTGTGTGATTTTAGAAAATCCAATTGCATTAATTGATAATCCGGTACAGGTTTCGTTAATCAATACTGTGCCTTCATCGATTAAAATGTTGTTAGAACAACAAGCGATCCCCGATAGTGTTAAAGTCATTAATCTTGCCGGAGAACCATTAGCAAGAGAACTTGTTAATCAGTTACTTTCAGAGCAGCAATGTGATCAGGTTTATAACCTTTATGGACCTTCAGAAGATACAACCTATTCAACGTTCAAGTGTTTTGATAAGCCTCTTAAAATATCACCCAGTATCGGTAAGGCGATTGATGAGACTGAGTTATTTGTTATTTCGGAAAACAGTGAAATCCAACCCTGGGGGTTACCTGGGGAGTTGTATATCGGCGGTAAAGGTGTTGCTCGTGGGTACTTAAATCAACAGGAACTCACTAGCCAGAGCTTTATAGAAAATACTTTTGGGGTTGGTCAAAGTACTCGATTATATCGAACCGGGGATTATGTCCGGTTAATGAGTAATGGTGACTTTCAGTTTTTGGGACGAAAAGATGAACAGATTAAAATTCGAGGATTTAGAGTTGAGCTAGGCGAAGTTCAATATCAGATTTTGAGTTTTGATAAATTTGATGCCTGCGCTGTAGTGATTAATCATCAGTTAGAACAAAAGCGAGTTGTAGCATATTTAGTTGTAAAAAATACTTTTGCTGATTTGAGTCAGCAAGAACTCAAGTCGGATTTGGCTCTGTACTTACAACAACGACTTCCCGATTATATGCAACCAACTGTATTCTTATTTTTGCCAACACTTCCTTTAACTCCAAATGGTAAGCTTGATAAAAAGTCACTTCCGTTACCAGGACGTGAAGCAGCAAAGGTAAATTTTCAGCCAGCAAAAACAGCGCTACAATCTGAACTGATTAAACTCTGGGCTAAGCTATTAAAGCTCGATGGCGAAGAGATTAGTATCCAATCAAGTTTCTTTGAACTAGGTGGCGACTCAATTTTAGCGGTTAGGCTGGTTTCTGAAATTCGTTCAGAGTTAGCAAAGGATATTGCTATCAATAGCGTTTTTAAATACCCGACAATTCAGCTCTTAGCTAAACAGATTGAAGCACCTTCAGACGAGTTTGTTCGTGGAAAGGTTTTACCATTAGAAAATAGAGCAATACATTTGCCGCCATCATTTGCTCAACAAAGACTGTGGTTTATTGACCAGTTAGAGCAAGGTAGTAGCCACTATAATATGCCAATTGCTTTTTCGGTAAGTGGTCGTTTTGATGTAGTAAAAGCAGAGTTGGCAATCAGAAAGATTATCCAGCGTCATGAGACTCTGAGAACTGTTTACAGAGAAGTGAATGGAGCGCTTGTTCAAATTATTAATAC
>CBDUHU010000578.1:0-3050 GCA_965366725.1 uncultured Kangiellaceae bacterium | reverse complement strand
GGACTATACCTTCCTTTCCACTGTAGATTACCATTGCTATCCGTTAAAGCAATCGCAGGTTTTCAGGACACCCATTCGGAATAGCTTAATTGACCCTTTATTTAATCTCCTTTTAAAAAGCCAATAAAAACAATAGGTTACAGATGGCCTAAAAAACATTGGTAAAATCACTAAATTGAATCTAAGTGATTGTTGTTAAATGCTTTTTGCGTGCTATACTGCGGTTAACTGCCGAGTAGGCAGCTTAGAAATTAATGGGTAGCGCATCAGCTAGTAAATAAATGTTAACTGCCGAGTAGGCAGCTTAGAAATGCACGCTATTTTTTCAGCGCTCGGACGGAATGTTAACTGCCGAGTAGGCAGCTTAGAAAGCAGCATGGCATGCTGAACAAGAGTAAGCTATGTTAACTGCCGAGTAGGCAGCTTAGAAATGGCTCTATACCGAGGTCTGATCTTGAGGCACGTTAACTGCCGAGTAGGCAGCTTAGAAATATATGACTAACTAAAACTAGAAAGTAATACTGTTAATTGCCGAGTAGGCAGCTTAGAAAGTTGAAGAAGTTAATTACTGTAAAAGTTTTTCGTTAACTGCCGAGTAGGCAGCTTAGAAATATACCGGAATAAAGGAATAGGTTGTGAAGATGTTATCTGCCCTGTAAATATTTGTAGGTTGAGTTACAACCCAACAGCGTATTCAGCGAAAAAAACAGGCTTTATCATTTATTTTTACATCAATCACAAGCGTATAGATTCCTCATTTTATTCTGCCTTTTTGAGTTGGGTTGTAACCCAACCTACGACCCTCTGGCAAACACAAATCAGCAACAATGACTTTCTCCGGCAGACCCATCAAAAGCCGTTGTGTGATTTAATTTAGCACTCAACAATATTAACCGCTAATCCGCCTCGCGCTGTTTCTTTATATTTTGTCTTCATATCTGCGCCAGTTTCTCTCATTGTTTTAATCACTTTATCGAGTGAAACTTTATGATCACCATCACCTTGCATTGCCAATCTGGCTGCGTTGATAGCTTTTACAGAACCCATTGCATTTCTCTCTATACAAGGGACTTGAACCAAACCACCAACAGGGTCACAGGTTAATCCCAGATTATGTTCCATACCGATTTCAGCGGCACACTCTACCTGAGCAGGGGAGCCTCCAAGCGCTTCCGTTAAACCCGCAGCAGCCATAGAACAAGCGACACCAACTTCGCCCTGACAACCTACTTCAGCACCTGAAATTGAAGCGTTAATTTTATATAAAATACCAATCGCGGCAGCGGCTAGTAAAAAACGCCGCACATTATCCTGCCCCTGAGGCTTATAGTAGTGCTGATAATATTTAATAACCGCCGGAATGATACCCGCAGCACCATTTGTCGGAGCTGTTACTACTCGACCGCCAGCGGCATTTTCCTCATTGACAGATAAAGCATACAAATTAACCCAGTCCATTGCAGAGAGAGGGTCCTGACTATCACTACGTGAAATCAATTTACGGTGCAGTGCTGGCGCACGACGCTTCACTTTAAGCCCGCCCGGCAAAATTCCTTCTTTGGTAATCCCTTTGTCAATACATTGAGACATGGTATTCCAGATATTATCAAGCCCCTGTAATATTGAAGCTTCATCACGCCAGACTTTTTCATTTTCTAACATGATACTGCTAATGCTAAGACCAGTCTTTTGCGCTATATCCAACAGCTGTTCACCAGATTGAAAATCGTAAGGTAACTTTAAATGCATATCTTTGAGTGGTTGCGTATCGGTATTATCACTGATCACAAAACCACCACCAACCGAGTAATAAATTTTTTCCAGCAATAAGTTTTTATTTTCATCAAAAGCACTAAACTTCATTCCATTGGCGTGACCGGGCAAAGTCTTCTTACGATGAAAAATCAAGTCTTTGTCATTAGCAAAGTTAATTTCCTGTCGACCATTTAAATTTAGCTTTTGCTGTTGTCGAATAGCCTCAATTCTTGAAGGGACTGAGTCGGTATCAACCAGATCAGGTTGTTCTCCTTCCAGACCCAGTAATACCGCAACATCAGTACCATGTCCTTTGCCAGTATGTCCCAACGAGCCATAAAGCTCCGATAAAACTCTAACTACTGGTGCATTAATAGATTCTAATTGCTTTACAAATTTACGCGCCGCACGCATTGGACCAACAGTATGAGAACTGGACGGACCAATTCCCACAGTAAAAAGATCAAAGACTGAAACTGCCAATTGAAACCTCGATATAGTTAAATAATTGAAATAAATCTAGTGGGTGCCATTTGTTATCGCCTTGTGTAATCAACGATTACAGGCAAAAGGCCAACCCGTTTTACTCAGCTGGTAATAAGCGTCGTGTTAAGTTGACAAGGATTTTAGCAGTCGCGCCCCAGATATTGTAATGCTTATATTGTATAACATAAAAAGTATATGCAATGTCATTTATTTTTTCGGTAACTCTTTTCTGATTTGCCTGGTCTATTACAAACTCCAGAGGTACCGAAAAAACTTCGGCTACTTCATTGTTATCAATTTTTAGTTGGTAGCTATTGTCAACTATGCCGACAAATGGTGTGATGTTATATTGTGAAGTGGTTTGTTGCTGTGGGAGTTGACCAATCAACTCTATCTTACCGGCTTCAATGCCAACTTCCTCTTCGGTTTCACGAAGTGCGGTTGTTCTTAAGTTAAGGTCAGAGGTTTCATAGCGTCCTCCGGGAAAACTGATTTGACCCGGGTGGTGTTTGAGATGGTCTGCCCGCCTGGTAAGCATCACTTGCCACTGGTTATTTTGTGGCTGCTGATACAAAGGTAGCAACACCGCAGCACATTTTAATCGGGTTTGTGCGGGTGTGGTTTTGTTTAATGGTATCAGGCGTTGCTTTATTTTTTCAATCATCAGTTCTTTACTTCAAGTATCGGTAGTATCTTAGCTAACTTATCAAAGGTTTCCTGATACTCTCTATCGACGAGCGAGTCTGCAACCAGTCCACCACCAGCCCAACAATGTAGTTGTTGATTTTTAGCTATCAGTGTTCTGATAC
>CBDUHU010000577.1:0-3070 GCA_965366725.1 uncultured Kangiellaceae bacterium | reverse complement strand
TGTTTTATGAGAAACCTGATGTGATAAAGAAGTCTCAAATATTTTGCTCATAATCCGCAATTCTTTTTGCGCGCGATCATAGTGTTGTTCCTGAGCTGTCGCGGAAAAACTGGCTATGGAAAATAAGCTGGCTATTGCCAAAGTACTTTTACTAATGCGGCAGAGTTTGGACAACTGAACGCTTGCTGGAATAAGAGTCATTGGATATCTCCTTTGTTGACATTGGCAGACTGGACTAACTGGTTGATATATTGATTATTTTCGATCTGGTTTTCAGCAAGATAAGCCAGACGTTTTTCCACTTTGTTTTGATCTTCAAAACGTTGAGTTTGAATACCTGTGATTAAGAAGTTAAGGTCTTCTCGCCTTTCATCGCGGGTTTTGTTGATGATTTCAGCGAGCATTAATTTAGTTGCATTGCTACCTTTATCTGCTTCGGCGACAAACCGTGCATCAAGCATTAAAGATTGTTGAGATTTAAAAGTATCGAGTTTCTGGTTAACCAGTGCTTCCAACTGGGCATTATTTTGACTGCCAAAAGCGATATTGACACCTTGTTCATTACTACTAATCTGCACTTGAAACAAAACCATCAAAATTGCCAGGGTAGAAGTCGCCAAAGCTCCCCAGTTAAGCCAGTTACCTGCATTTTGACGAGGGCGCACTGCATATCTTGTTCGATGCCATTCAGGGACACTTTCTTCAACCCAGAGGTGTGATGTCTGGTGCAATTGAACAGCCTGATGATAAGTTGACTGACATGATTCACATCGACCAATTGCTGATTCAACTTGTTGATGAACCGTTGGTGATAATCTGTTTTCGATATAATCAATCAGATGTTCGGATACTAATTGGTGATCACATAACATTTTGAACCTCCATATGACCCTTAAGTTTTTGTAAAGCTGAATAAAGTCTGGTTTTTATAGTGCTGATTGCAACACCGGTTTGTTGGCTGATTTCTTCAAAGGTAAAGTGTTGAAAGAATTTTAATTCAACCACAAGCCTTTGTTCTTCAGGAAGTTGTGCTAATACTTTCATAATCTTTTTGTTAATTGCTCTTTCCTCATAATCTCCGTGGGGAGAGTCTTTAGAGTAGTAATCATCCGGCTGAACTTCACTGGCCTGGTGCAGTGGATTACGAAACTTGGCGCGGATAAAATCTGTTGTTTTATTCGCCGCGATCCGCATCATCCAGCCTTTGAATTGACCATCCCCCCTGTATGCAGGCAGATTGCGATAAACTGCGAGAAATACTTCCTGCATCAGATCCATTGCATCGGAGGAGTTAAAAGTCATGCGTAAACAATAGTTGTACACCAGACCTTCATATCTCTTAACCAGACTGACCCAACTGGATTGTGAGCCACCGAGTGCTTTTTCGATGAGTTTTTCGTCTTTTCTTAACTTGAACATAGGTTTTTCGCTATTTACCGGTAATATTATGTTTCAGCTGCTGTTATTGTCGCTGCAACGTTCAAAATAGTTTGTCTATTTCTTTAAAATAGACAGATTTCTTTATTTTTCTTAATAGTTGATAACAAAAACTACTATCTTCAATGTCTTAAATTATTCATAACTATTTGAATTTTAAGTAATTACATGCTTTCTAACAACTAGTTCTTGCATTTGTGTTTAAATGATATCAAAATGATATCAAGTTTATATATGTCAATAATAACGCAAGGAGTTATAGATGATAGTAGAAAAAGAGATTAAGGCTGCAAATGGTATCATAACGATTTTTTTGATTTTGGCTGCACAGGTTATAAGTGTTGTGTTGTTAATTTTCTTGACTAAAGGCGGACCTTTTTTAGCAATACCTGCAGCACTTGTTTGTGTGCTGGTGTTTATTGGTTGGTTTGGCTTTTTTATTGTCAATCCTAAAGAGGGTAAAGTGCTTCAGTTATTTGGCCGCTATGTTGGAACAGTGCACAGCCCTGGGCTGCGCTGGTCTAACCCATTTTATACCAAGTCGGCAGTTTCGATGAGAGTACGAAACTTTGAAAGTAGCAAATTAAAAGTTAATGATAAAAATGGTAATCCAATTGAAATTGCGGCAGTAGTTGTTTGGGAGGTTGTTGATTCTGCCGAAGCTGTATTTCGAGTTGATGATTATGAGGATTTTGTCAGCATCCAGAGCGAAGCTGCGTTAAGAAATCTTGCAACTACCTATGCTTACGATAATCATGAAGATGAAGAAATAGCACTGCGTAGTAATCCTCAAAAGATTTCAGAAGCATTGAAAATGGAAGTGCAAGCGAGGTTGGAGGAAGCTGGGGTTCATGTTATAGAATCGCGTATAAGTCACCTTGCCTATGCGCCGGAAATAGCTAATGCGATGTTACGTAGACAGCAGGCAATGGCTATTATTGCAGCGCGTAAAAAAGTTGTTGAAGGCGCAGTGGGAATGGTCGAAATGGCATTACATCAGTTATCTGAAAGGGAAATTGTTGAGCTTGATGCCGAGCGTAAAGCCGCTATGGTTAGCAATTTGCTAGTTGTATTATGTAGTGACGAAGCCGCGCAACCTGTGGTAAATGCAGGAAGTTTGTATTAACTATAAATGAGCGGGTAGCAGGTATGGAATATACTGCTTGCGTTTGTGATGAGTTTGCTTGACTGGAACCCCTATTATTGTGACTTTGACTGTTAATTATTGGTGGTCAAAGTTGCTTAACGACAAATAGTGAACAAGTTTCACGGAGATTAAAGTGGCAAAAAAGGCTTTTCCTTTAAGAATTAACGAAGAGATCCTCAAAGCAATGCAGGTTTGGGCGGATGATGAACTGCGTAGTATTAATGCCCAGATAGAGTATGTTTTACGCGATGCCCTGAGAAAATCAGGGCGTACTAAAAAAGTAGAGATTACACCGGTAGATGAGCCAGAAGAAGAGTAACAGCAATATGACTTATCGGCTGTTGTATTCAGTCTACAATGCTAAATTATCGAGCAGAATTTCCATCTAACTGGCAGATCTTTTAAAGTTATTAGAAACCAATTTCTTTTATATCGATTGTTAACTTGTTAATAACCCCATTGATTGCCACTGTATTTTTATGGAGA
>CBDUHU010000576.1:0-3075 GCA_965366725.1 uncultured Kangiellaceae bacterium | reverse complement strand
TGTTGTTTTATTAACCAACTTTCAATATGAGTAACATGCCAACATCTTCCAAATAGTTACAGGTGTAGTAACACAGAATATGGTATTTCTATAAAGAACGCTGAATGTTAGCTTCTATTGTTCGGTAACAACTCCAAAGAAAATTTGGTAGATTACATAAAAATCAACTATATATTCCTATGCTAGTAAATTATTTTTATAAGAGTTTATGAACTGGTTGGTAACAAAATTTAATCCAGGGATTGTCAATAAGATTTATTCAAGTAGCTTTTGTATTGATTACATTCTTACAAAGTAAACAACTCAGAAATATCAGGTAAAAATCTTTAGTAAAATTCTGCTTAATTATTTAAAAATAATAGCTGATAGAATTTGAGACTTGATTTGATTATTTCAACTAAAAAGGAATATTTAACTGCACTCCAGCTTGAGCATTAATTCTTTCAGGAAACTTCACACCAATTCCAAGTAGTCTAATCGGTTCAGGATATTGTTTTCTAAGACGTTGAAAGAGCGCTAACAATAATTTGACATCCAATCCGATAGAAACAGATTCAGCGGTATGTAAAATAAAATTTTCCATTTTAACTTTGACATAGACTTTTCTAATGTCTTCAGCTTTTCCTGTTCGTTCAAGCCTGCGTGAAAGACTGGACACCAGCTTTAATAATTCATTTTCACAATCTTGCCAATCGCTGATATTTTCCTCAAAGGTCGTTTCAACGCTAACCGACTTTCTATGTGAGTCGGTATTTACAACCCTGCGATCAACTCCACGGCATAAATCATATAGATACTTTCCTGTCTTACCAAATTTTTTCAATAACACGCTCAACTCTACCTGGCGTAGCTCATGACAATTAAAAATATCCATTGACTCAAGTTTCGCCGCCATGACTTTACCAACACCATGAAGTTTTTTTACCGGAAGCAACTCAATAAACTCAAACTCTTCTTCCGGAAGAATCACCTTTATTCCTGATGGCTTGTTCCAGTCACTGGCAATTTTTGCGAGAAACTTATTTGTCGCAACACCAGCCGATGCAGTGAGTCCGGTTGTTTGGTAAATTTCCTGACAAATTGCCTCGGCAATCCAGGTTGCACTGCCCTGACAACGTTCAGAATCAGTTGTGTCAAGATAAGCTTCATCAAGCGACAATGGCTCTACCAGTGGCGTATACTGATTAAATATCGCTCTTATACGCTGGGATTCCTGTTTATATTTATTCATATTTGGCCTGACAAAAATTAAATCAGGACAAAGCCTCGCAGCTTGTGCAGAGGGCATGGCAGAGTGAACCCCAAAGCGTCTGGCTTCATAGTTACAAGTAGCAATTACTCCACGAGAATGTGGACGCCCACCAACGGCAACTGGCATATTACTCAAATGTGGATCATCACGTTGTTCTATTGCCGCGTAAAAACAGTCCATATCAACATGAATAATTTTACGGACAGGCTGACTGGTGTTCAATAAGAGAGCACTCTGACTAGTTATACAAGTAGTTATTCTAACATGAGTTATACAATTAAGAAAATGGCTCTCTTACTTAGCCTGAACACCCAAAACACTACCCATATTTAATTTTATCGAAACTACATCCAAACTGACAGACTAGTATGTATTTCACTGGCAAGACCGTTAATAACAGTTAAATTGGATCTTTCTCCAGATGAAGTTAGCTCATCTGCAATATCAGGCAGTCTGGGCCCAGAAACGGTATATGCGTATTGCAAGGTATCCAGCCGTCCTTCACCAAGACCGGAAACAGATTGCAAAAGTTCTCTGATTTGGGCCCATGATTTACGTCGTCTGCGTACATTGGCTAAATCCCGGTAAATCTGAACGCTTAACTTATATTCCTGACCGCTTTCCCTTGAACTTTGTTCGATTTCTGCTCTTCGATCTGCCAGTCGGGTAGACACCGCTACTTCCGAATCACGATCCGGACCACTTTCATTTTCAACCACATCAGCACTAGCTGGCGCATTGTAAGTAGAAACAATGGTTGCAGTTATCTGGTTGTGTTTATTATTCTGTAAATCATAAACCGATGCTTTACACTCAAATCTTGAATTCACTTTATTTGAACGTTTTCGTCCGGCATTGCTAATATTGACTTTAACTTTATAGTATACCCAGTAGCGATCTGAGTTGACCCAGGTTTTCACTCGAGACTCTATTTGCTGCTCATGAGCCCGATTAGCCGCGCCGGTGATCGGAAATAAATTCCTTGGACTACCTTCTCCTCCGACTCGATCATTAAGTAAATGGCCGCGTATATATTTTTTATTTTCAGGTCTGCCCGGATCAGTTTCCAGTCGACTCATCAAGTCGCTTTGACCACTTGGTCCACTACCCGCAGGATGATCGGGCCCAAGGGGATCGGCTACCATTTGCAAACCAACCGTATCAGAAGAACCACTCAATCTACCCGGTGTATAACGAATGTTACTCTCTTTTCCTGCAATCCCTCTTCCTTTAGCTAACTCACTGGGTCGCTTAACGACATCGGGATTAATCGAGATACGAACCTGTAATTGACCACCATTACTTTCATAACCAATTGAAGTAAGATTAAACCGCCGCCTGATCCGCTGAAAATAGGAAGCCAGTTGTTCAGAGTCTTCTACCTGCGCTTCTACCAATCTAAAGACCTGTTCGGCCGCATTAAGATCTTCTCTTTCCTGGGCAACTGTTCGCGGCATTGCAACCGGCGGTTCATCCAATGTTGCCAGAGTGATCCGGTTGGGAAAGCGAGGTTGATCGGTCCCCACAATATCTTGTTCAGCAACTGCTGGCTGTCTAACTCCATTAACTTCTGCAGATTGGTTATTATTTTGATTTTGACTGGCAGCCGAAGGATTATTCGCGGCCGTCCCTTGATTACCGGCTGGAGCAGAACCAGTGCCTGAAGCACCTGTGGTTTGAGTCTGCCCATCCTGAGCCTGAGCCTGAGCCTGGTTTCCTGCTGGCGGTCCAGTTCTTGGCGCAGGTCTGGCGGGGGCCGATGGAGCAGCCTCAGTCTGATTCGCCTGACTCGCCAAATCAGCAGGAACAGTGTCCGCCGCAGG
>CBDUHU010000575.1:0-3080 GCA_965366725.1 uncultured Kangiellaceae bacterium | reverse complement strand
TGGTAGGATAATAAGAAACCAGACCAACCTGGCGAGTTAACTTTTGGCCATTATTATTAGTGGTAAATTCGATAAAGTCCTTTGCTATTTGTGATGTCTGATTACCGGCTGTGTAAAAATATAATTTTCGTGACAAGGGATAATTTTGAGTACCGATGGTAAAGAGGTTTGGTTTTTGTGGCGGTTGTTTTTGTTGGTTTGATACTCTTAACAGTTTTGCGTTACCGGTATATGTAACACCGACAAAGCCGATGGCGCCAGAGTTATTAATGACACCTTGAACAAGATGATTACTGGATTCCAGTCTTTCAGAAGTTATCGACAGCTTTTTGTTATGTGGTTTGAGTACCAGGTTTTTAAAGGTATCCCAGGTACCGGAATTATTATCACGGCTAAATAATTTAATCGGATAATCGTCACCACGTAGTTGTTGCCAATTATCAATTTCGCCTGAATATACCTGAGCGATCTGGTTGATTGTTAGTTGCTCAAGCGGATTTTCCGGGTAGGTAATAATGGCTAATGCATCGAGTGCGATTGGATGTTCTTCAATTTGTCCATAATGTTGTGATAAAGTATTTTTTTCAGTGCTTTTTATCATTCTGGAACTCATCGCAATATTAGTTGATTGAGATGCCAGTGCCTCAAATCCGGTACTTGAACCATGTGCCTCAATGATAATTTTGATCATCTTATTTTGTTCGGGAAGGATACCTTCTATTTGTTTTACCAGGCTATTGCTGGAAGAATGCTGATTAATCAGAATTGCTCCTTGATCGCGGAGAAAAGCTTCAGCCAATAAAGGCGCAAAGTCTTCACCAACGGTATTAGAACCTTTTAAGGTAAGAGTTTCTATCGTCTTTGGTGCAGTATTAGCTTTTGGCTGTGCTATTTTCATATAAGGAGAGCTAAAATGAAAAATGGCAGTTGCGAATAAAATAGTCAAAGTAATAATCAGGTATCTTGTCATTTTAATTTGGTTTGGTCAGAAAAATAAGATTGGAGGAAGTTTGGATTTTTTATATGACAGATTAATGACTTTATTACTGATATAACTAATGGCTCTTTATTGTAGTTAATAATTTGAAGTTAGTTCAGTTAATGAGGAATAATAGAAGTTATTGATAATAAGAAACTGAGTAGGTTTTGGTGGCGCTACAATCAGGTTTATTTTTTAAAAAAGTTCTTAATATCATCTTTTTGTCGCATAGCATCGGCATATCCTAGTTCAATCAGTTCCTGAGTGTAAGCCGATTCAAATAACAGATAACTAAGTACTGTTGAACCTTCTTCTGAGCCAATGCCTAAGCGGGCGAAGAAAAACTGAATTAGTTTTGGGAGGGAGTAAAAATGTTTACTGGCCAGCTGACTAAGATCTTTGCTTGGAGCGATAGTAAAGGTTTCTATTGGACGTAAATTACTTTGTAGATCTCTCACCGCCTGAGGAATTAGTTTTATCGTTTTATTGACCCGTTGGATCCTCTCAATATCGCTATCAAGACTATCAATAAAAACACTATCAAGTACATGACCCGCAATATCAGCTGTAGAGGGATAGTGAATTTCTTCCGGGCGTGCGATATTTTCATCCCTGATCGGATCAACACCTATCACCATAATCTTATCTGCCCCAAGATGTATTGCAGGACTAATAGGCGATAAAAATCTGACTGAACCATCACCAAAATATTCGTTGTTAATTCTCACTGCTGGAAAAACTAAAGGAATTGCAGATGACGCAAGCAGATGATTTTGGTTAATTTCAGTGCGTGCGCCACAACGTCGATAACGTCGCCAGTTTTTAATTGTTTGGTTTCCCTGAAAAAATGAAATTGATTCTCCGGAGTAATAACCTGATGCTGTGACAGACAACGCGTGCAACTGACCACAGTCGATTGATTCCTGTATATTTTGATAATGGATAACTCGGCCTAGTAGTTCTTTTAGCGGAGTATTATTAAGGAGTCCCAAACGGTGTTTTCGATGGTAATCTGTTGAAAATATTGAGCGCAACCAGCGCCCGGAGTTACGGGCTACACCAATAAAGTCACTGCGAAATATCTGATCTACAGAAAAATTCGTCCAGACTTTTTGTAAGCTACGAATACCTAAACGGGGAGTTCTGGCATAAGCTGCCAGTACTGTCGCATTAATTGAGCCAGCTGAAGTGCCGGTGATGATCGGAAATGGGTTACCACATTCAGAACGATAAATAATATCTGATATAGCCCTTAACGCACCCACTTGAAATGCGGCACGCGCTCCACCACCGGTTAAAACCAGGCCAGTTTTTAGTTGATCGGGGTTGTTATAACAAACCTGGCTCATTAATTAACGTATCTTCTTCTCTTATGGTCGCCAGGTTTTTCGCATTGAGCGATAAACCCGCATAGGATACCAGCTTTGTCCTCTACTACCATTGTATCGGGCTAGCGCTTTGGTAACGTCGCGATTTTCTTTTTCAAGATATAAACTTAAGATAGCACAGCCGTAGCGTAAGTTTGTCTGAATATCAAACAAACTGTCATCGGGATGACCAATTTCTGCTTTCCAGAATGGCATTATTTGCATTAACCCTAACGCACCAGCATTGGATATTGCATAGTGATCAAAGTCACTTTCAACATCAATCAGTGCTAAAACCAGTAATGGATTGAGTGAAAACCGTGTAGCTTCCTGATGTACCAGTCTTAATATGGTAAAGCGTTCATCCTCTGGGATATGGGGGGCAACTTCGGCAAGCCGTGTTGATTGTTCGAGCAACCATACCTCGGCTTCAATCCGATCTTCAAAGGATGCGGTTGCTTTTTCTATTGTCGCCACTAATTTAGCCCTGAAAGCTTCAGTTGGTCTTTCCTGAGTTGCAGCCTGCAAAGCAGGCATGATTGAACTACTAATAAAAAGAATGGCTGAATATATCCACTTTATCATGAGATTTTATCTACATTGCCTTTGTCAGCTTCTGTTGAATAAAATTGAGGACATTATCAATTTCTATATCAACTTTTTCACTTTCCCTGCGATGTTTATATTCAAATTGACCAGCATCCAGACCACGGTCACTGATCACAATTCGGTGC
>CBDUHU010000574.1:0-3082 GCA_965366725.1 uncultured Kangiellaceae bacterium | reverse complement strand
GTTTGCAGATAATTTTATGTCATTCAATTTATCAATTTTTGCAGCAGCAATATTGGTAATTGCTTCAGCGACTGCCATTCTGGCCGAAGATCCATAATTCAGGTTTGCAGAAGGTGTTCTTTCACCTAATGCCATCGCTTCACCTGTTGTTGCCTGTAAACTGGACGCAGTCACCGCACAATCTGCAACCGGTACCTGCCAAGGGCCAACCATTTGATCACGGTGACTCAACCCACCCACAGTTCGATCACCAATAGTGATCAAGAAAGTTTTATCACCAACCGCTGGTAAACTAAGTACACGGTCAACAGCCTCATCCAGACTGGCATCAATAGAAAGCTTATGCTTAATGACTTTTGAAGAGGTAACATCTCGATGCATTTTAGGTGCTTTACCAAACAACACATCCATCGGTAGGTCAACCGGCTTATTATCAAAATGTTCATCATTTAGTGATAAATGTTCTGCCTCGGTTGCTTCACCCAACACTGAAAACGGACACCTTTCACGCTCACAAATATCGCTAAAGCGAGTTAAGTTTTCCGGCGCGACTGCCATCACATATCTTTCCTGTGACTCATTACACCAGATCTCTACTGGACTCATTCCCGGTTCATCGTTAGGTACTCGGCGTAACTCAAAATTCCCGCCTCTTCCGCCATCATGAACTAATTCAGGCACAGCATTAGAAAGCCCACCAGCACCAATATCATGAATAAATTCAATTGGATTAACTTCGCCTAATGCCCAACAACTGTCAATGACTTCCTGGCAGCGACGCTCCATTTCGGGATTTTCTCGTTGCACTGATGCAAAATCCAGATTTTCATCACTGGTTCCGGAAGCCATCGATGAAGCTGCTCCACCACCAAGCCCGATTAACATTGCAGGCCCGCCAAGGACAATCACATGATAACCAGGTTTAATCTCTGCTTTATCAACATGTTGTTCTCTAATATTCCCCATTCCACCGGCTATCATAATCGGCTTATGATAGCCTCTTACTTGCTCGCCAGAGTCAAAGCTAACGGTTTGCTCATAAGTTCTAAAGTAACCACAAAGGTTAGGACGACCAAATTCATTATTAAATGCGGCTCCACCTAAAGGTCCCTCAACCATAATATCGAGAGCCGAAACGATTCTTCCAGGTTTTCCGTAATGATTTTCCCATGGTTGAACAAAACCCGGGATTTCCAGGTTTGATACACTAAAACCAGTCAGACCAGCTTTAGGTTTACCGCCACGTCCGGTCGCACCTTCATCACGAATTTCTCCACCAGATCCGGTTGATGCCCCCGGAAACGGAGAAATCGCTGTGGGGTGATTATGAGTTTCCACCTTGATCAGGACATGAATCGGCTCAATATGATAATGATATTCGTTTGAGCCCGCATCAGCCCAAAGCCTTGGTTGTTCGTGTCCTTCAAATACCGCAGCATTATCGCTGTACGCTGAAAGCACACCATCAGGCGATAATTTATGAGTGTTTCTGATCATTCCAAATAACGAAATGTCTTTATCCTTTCCATCAATTGTCCAACTTGCATTAAATATCTTGTGGCGGCAATGTTCTGAGTTTGCCTGAGCGAACATCATCAACTCCACATCAGATGGATTTCTCGCAAGTTCGACGAAACGTTCTACCAGATAATCAATTTCGTCTTCAGCCAGTGCAAGTCCAAGCTTTTGATTTGCATCGACCAATGCTTCACGACCACCACCAATAATATCAACTTTTGTCAAAGGCTTAGGTTGTTCCTGTTGAAACAGGACTTCCGCATCTTGCAGTTGGGAAAAAACAGACTCCACCATCCGATCATGCAGCAACGGAATTAATTTCTCCATTTCTTGTTCATTCAAATCACGCCCGTGATTATCCTGACAGTACCAACTAATACCACGTTCCAGCCGAACAACCTCATCCAGCCCGCAATTATTAGCAATATCTGTTGCCTTTGAGGACCAGGGTGAAATTGTCCCCTGCCGTGGAACAACCAGGGCAAAAGCACCTTTAGTCTCTTTTACTTGTTTACGTGAACCATAGGTCAGAAGTTTGTCCAGTGTTTCTCTCTTTTCAGGTGATAAATCACACTTAAGATCAGCAAAATGAACGTACTCGGCATAAACCTGACCAAGGTTTGCAACAGTTTTCTTCCCCTCATCTAATAGTTTCAGGGTTCTAAATTGGGATAAAGCAGGTGCACCACGAAGAATAAGCATACTGATTTGACTCAAATATAAAGGTTGAACTGGAAAAATCACCTATAATAACCGATTTTTCCAAGTTAAAAATCAAGGCGCAATAATACGCTAATTCGGTAAAATAATTAATACCAATTACATCAATCTGTTGTAAAAATTTAGTCAAGATATTTAAACTATATTCATACGAACACTTTATATTTTAAAACTATTACAGTTTGACCAGATATAAAGAGCCACACGCCTTTAATTACAAGGCCTGCTGCATTTCTAACCAACCTATCCTGTTGTTCAGATTTGTTACAGATAGTTTAGTACGACTTGCGAAAACATCTTTTAACGACGATAATTTAATTTAAACTAGATGAAAATCGATTACCTGAAGTCTAACTTGTTGAAATAAAAGACTTCTTTGTAATTCCATCCAATGGACAAAATAAGCAAACCAGGAGTGCTATTTTCATTATTCTGCCAGGATTACAACAAAAACCCTTTATGCCAAATAATAAGAATCTGTTAACAGTCAGGCATCAATACGGAAGCATATTGGCTCGTTTAAGCCAATATGTCGCTTTGGGGCTATTGTTAATCATTATCCAGTCTTGTACCAAGCCAGCTCCATCCAAGCTCGAACAAATCATGCAAAAAGGTGAACTCACAATTGTTACCCGTAACAGTCCAACTACCTATTATGAAATTGCCGATGGCTTTGCCGGTGTAGAATATGAATTAGTCACGCTATTCGCACAGTTTCTTGGAGTGGATGCAAAATTTGTAGTCAGCGATAATCGCAAGAAAATAGCCGATATGATTAATTCTGGCGAAGTTGATTTTGCCGCGGCAGGATTGGCAATGATACCCGACTCAGAACATAATATTC
>CBDUHU010000573.1:0-3088 GCA_965366725.1 uncultured Kangiellaceae bacterium | reverse complement strand
ATGGTTTGGTCAAAAATAATTTAGATGGTCGATATACCTATATGAAAATGGGTGAAGTTGGTATTGGTTTAGGTGCAGGTGTTAAAGATTTTAGAGCTGTATTTGTTTTCCATACTCAAGCCGCGCTTGATCGCTTTGTTCAATATGGCTGGGCATTTGGAGGCCATGCGGATGCAGCAGCCAAGGCTAGCGACAAAGGAGGAGCTGTTGGCGGTGAAGCGATTATTGATGATGTGACTGTCTACCAGATAACCCGCAGTGGTCTTGCTCTGCAAGCAACGCTTAAAGGTACTAAGTATTGGTTAGACGATGAACTGAATTAGCAAACTGACTTTATCTGTTTGTTGTTGCCAGAGGGATTGATAAATTGACATTAAAAAGGCGAGTTAAACTCGCCTTTTTAATGTCAGCAAAATTATTGTATCCAGCCAAGCCAGATAAACCGTTTGCTTTTTTTATGCTTTAGCCTCAGCGATTCTTTTTCTCGCTAATTCATCTGCAACTTCATTGGTTGTCTTATTAGCAGTTTCAGCAGCTTCAAAAATCTCGGTTAGTGTGCCATAGATTTCGTCAACTTTATCCAGAGCAGCCTGTTTATTATAAATGCCACCATTCTGTTCAAATGAAACATTAATAATACCACCTGCGTTGATCACATAGTCAGGTGTATACAGAATACCTTTCTGGCGTAACATTTCACCATGGCGATCTTCTGCTAACTGATTATTCGCTGCACCCGCAACAATTGAACATTGTAGTTGCGAGAGGGTCACATCGTTGATCGTTGCACCAAGCGCACAAGGAGCATAAACGTCAACATCTTGTGAGTAAATTGCATCTTTATCTACTGCAGTAGCACCAAGGTTTGTTACAACGCGATCGATTGATTCTTCATTGATATCAGTAACAAATAACTCGGCACCTTCATTTTTGAGGTGTTCGCAAAGGTAGTAACCAACGTGGCCGAGTCCTTGAACCGCAACCTTAACACCGGTGAGATCATCTCTGCCTAAACGATGTTTAACGGCAGCTTTCATACCTTTGTATACACCATAGGCTGTTACTGGAGAAGGATCTCCACTACGTCCTTCAAGACCAAGAACATATTCGGTCTTTCGGTGAACGATTGCCATATCATCAGGATTAATACCGACATCTTCAGCAGTGTAATACTGCCCATTAAGATTATTAACAAAAGAGCCGAAAGCTTCAAATAATGCTTCAGATTTCATGGTTTTAGAATTGCCAATAATTACTGACTTACCACCGCCCATTTTCAGACCGGCAAGTGCATTTTTGTAGCTCATGCCACGAGATAGGCGTAATGCATCGATCAAGGCGCCTTCATCGGAATTATATTCCCACATTCGGCAGCCACCAACAGCAGGACCTAGCGCCGTTGAGTGAACACAAATAATTGCACTGAGACCTGACTCTTTGTCACGACAAAATACTACTTTTTCGTGATCGTCATATGCTCGTAAATTAAATACAGCCATTCTTTTCTCCTAATGAGATTAGTCGAGTAAACATCATCTTAGAGCACTAAGATGATGTCTTATGGATTGCTTGCTTAGCCAAGCTACTCACTCTTTTAATTGATTGGATTAACCAATATTAAAAGTAATACCTTGAGCAAGGGTAGGGGTATCTCCCCAGAAAATTGTGTTGGTCTGGCGACGCATATAAGATTTCCATGAGTCTGATCCAGCTTCACGTCCACCACCAGTATCTTTTTCACCGCCAAATGCACCACCAATTTCTGCACCTGATGTTCCGATGTTTACATTAGCGATACCGCAATCACTACCGGCATATGATAAGAATTTCTCTGCATTACTTAAATTCTGAGTAAATATTGCAGAAGATAGACCTTGGCGAACGCTATTATTAAGTTCGATAGCTTCTTCAATTGTTTTATAAGTCATGATGTAGAGAATAGGAGCAAAAGTTTCGTTTTGAACCACTTCCCAGTGATTTTCAGCACGAATAATAGTTGGCTCAACATAATTACCCGGCTGATCGATTCGCGAACCACCAAATAAAACTTCACCGCCAAGCTCACGGGCTTTAGCAATGGTTGCTTCAAAATTTGCAACAGCCGTTTCATCAATCAGCGGTCCCATCAGATTATTTGTATCAAGTGGATCACCAATAGTTACCTGTTTGTAGGCATTAACCAAAATATCAGTTACTTTATCAACCATTGATTCTTGCACGATTAAGCGACGGGTTGTTGTACAACGTTGACCTGCAGTACCTACAGCGCCAAATGCAACTGCCGGGATAGCATGTTCTAAATTAGCTGATTCATCAATGATAAGCGCATTGTTTCCGGCTAATTCGAGAAGGCTTTTTCCCATTCGTTCTGCAACTCGTACACCAACCATTTTTCCGACCACTGAAGAACCTGTAAAAGAAATCTTCTTAACCCGTTTGTCGTCAACGAATTTCTCAGCAAGCTTATTGGCTTCACCGTCCACAAACATATGGAAAATTGGCTTATAACCAGATTCTGCAAGTACTTCATTGCAAATATTCTGTACCGCAACCGCTGTTAATGGGGTTTTAGGGCTTGGCTTCCAGATAGTTACATTGCCACAAATTGCAGCAATAAATGCATTCCATGACCAAACTGCAACCGGGAAGTTAAATGCAGAAATAACACCAACCAGACCAAGTGGTTGCCATTGCTCGTACATACGGTGCTGAGGACGCTCAGAGTGCATCATTTTACCGTAAAGCATTCGTGATTGACCGACAGCAAAGTCTGCCATATCGATCATTTCCTGTACTTCACCGTCACCTTCAGATTTGCTTTTTCCCATTTCTAATGAAACCAGGCTTCCTAATGCATCTTTTTTTACTCTTAATGCATCACCCATTTTTCGGACTAATTCGCCGCGAAGTGGTGCTGGAATCGTACGCCACTCTGCGAATGCATCTTCAGCGGTAGCGACGATTGTTTCATAATCGCTCTCTGAGGCTGAATAAACTTTGGCAATTTCTTCTCCGTTAGCTGGGCTATACGAAGTAATAATTTCTGATTGCTCGGTAGACCATTGATCAACTCCCCAGCAAGCGCCGG
>CBDUHU010000572.1:0-3093 GCA_965366725.1 uncultured Kangiellaceae bacterium | reverse complement strand
CCATGCCAGCTTTGTTAACCCGACAGAAATAATATCTCTGGCTTTTTGCGTGAGTGGAATTTTAAATTTAATATTAGCCAGACTTGTCGGATTTTTAATGACTTTCTGGAGTAACTCTCCTGCTTCACGAAATGGTTTTGCTAGTTGTCTGATCAAATAACCGGTTAAACGCTGGTTTTCAGCTTCAGTGGTCAATAGAATTCGTTGCCAGATTGTAGCTGAATTGAGTTGACCATCCTGTTTCCAGATGCGCAACAGCTTGTCGCAAGCTTTTGGTAAGGATTTAGCAGTTAACCACAATTGCTTAATTTGATTATAGATATCACTTTTATGAGTTGATTGATTTAGTTTAAACCGTAAATAATGGCATTCAAGCGATTGCATACCAACGGCACGGTAGTGTCTTAAGAACAACGATTGTTGGTTATTTTTAGCCAGCCACTTTAGCCAGTGAATACGAAGTTTTCGAGTAACTGGCTGGTTAGCATATTTTTCAAGAAACGACTCGATATTTTTCGGATCGGTGCGCGGTAGTAAACGAATTAATCTATCTCTTTGTAGATAATGTACCAACGGATAGTCGGCCAGTTGTTTCAAATTAGTATGGTATTGTTTCCAGTTGCCCATACGTATTGCCTGTTCTGTTTGAACAAATAACTTTTGTTCAGGCGAATACTGAATGTTGTTAGTCTGCGCCTGTCCATAGCATGGTGCGATAACTAACAAATTAAGCGATAGTAGCCACATCGTCAATCTGGATCTCAATTCGTTACTCCCGGTAGAACTGATTTTTTGCCTGTCAATTATTCAGCTTGGTTAATAGTCGTCATAGGCTATTATTTATAACGTGTCATATTCTGCAGAATTACAAATATAATTTATTATTAATAATAGGACATTTTTGTCAATAAATTATCTGGAATAAAAAAAGGCAGTCTGATTGAACTGCCAAAGGGTGGAACTTAGGAGCTAGCTATTTCATTAATAAAAGGCTGTGATTAGTTTTGTGCAACCTGACGTGATGATGGACTGATAAAATTAACACTGACTTTTCGTGCCATTGCGTAAAAGTCTGTATTGGTACTGTCTTGTAAATTACTCACTTCACCATGAGCATGTGCGATCAGTCGTTCAGGTTGAATGCCGAATGATTTGAATGCAGTTTTTACTGAGTTAACACGTTGTTCTGATAATCGTTGATTTTGCTCATCGGTGCCTCGGGGATCAGCGTAACCGTCAAGTTTCAAGCTTAGTTCAGGAAACTGTTTCATGGTATTGGCAAGCTGTTCAATATTGGCAAAATCACTTTTAGACAACAGGGCGGAGTTAGTTGTAAACATCAGATTTAAAGTCAGTCCATCGGCCAGCCAGATAGTTGCTTTGTCAGTTGTTGCTAATTGCTCCTGTTTGGCAATATCAAGGTGTTCGCGTAATTCGGCAAGCTCCGTTTCCAGTAGCTGTTCACGTTTGCCAGATTCAGACAATGCGTGTTCAGTCATAGTCAACTGTTCCGCTTTTTCGACTTCGCTACCAACCAGTGCGCCTATTGCTGCGCCAATAATAAAGCCCACCGGACCACCTGCAGCTGCGCCGGTAATCGCACCTGATGCCAGTCCAATATTTTCTTGTTTGCTAGTGTCAGCTTTGATATTTCCAATGTTTGCTGCACAGGAGGCTATTAATGCTGAAATCAGAATTGCTTTTTTCATGGGGTTTTCCTCTATATAACCAATATTTGTTAAAAGTCCGGGCTTTCAATTACACCTGTTAATGGCAGCAATTGAGTATTATTTATTTAATTACTTAGTGTATTCGTTTAGTTAACCATCCTTGGTACTCGATATCCCTGGTTTAAGCTTTGCCTCTTTTACCTTGGGGTAACAAAGCTATCCTTTCAGCTAGTGGGTTGCTTAACACCTTGCGCTGTCTGGATGGTGCTATTTAACTTCAATAAAAGGGCATCGCGGGTGTCTAAAAAAGGTGACTCTGCGGCAGAATGTGGCAATATTATGGCATTTGCCGATAACACTGATTTTTAATCGATGAATCAGTTAATATAAGCTTGTTAAAGCAGCAGACTGAAATAACAATAGGTGAGAGAACAAATGGCTAAAAGAATTGCCCTGGTAGAAGATGAAGTAGCAATCAGAGAAAACTATGCTGCGTCATTACGTAAACAAGGATATGAGGTCTTTAGTTATGCAACCAAGCAGGAAGCATTGCGGGCGTTTGAAACCCGGCTGCCTGATTTAGCGATATTAGATATTGGCCTGGCCGATGAACCGGAAGGTGGGTTTGATTTATGTCGTTACCTGAGAGCCCAGTCAGCAAGTTTACCGATCATCTTTTTAACTGCATTAGACAGTGAGCTGGATACAATTTCAGGATTACGCCTGGGGGCTGATGATTATCTGACCAAGGATATCAGTCTGGCTCAGGTATTAGTAAGAGTTTCTGCATTATTCAGACGAATTGATGCACTGAAACAAGTTGCTGATAATGGTGATAGCGTGATCGAAGTTGGCCCACTTGAGCTAGATGTTAATCGTTTTACTGCCAGTTGGAATAGTGAAATGATAGAAATTACTTTGACCGAATTCTGGATATTACATGCATTGGTAAAACGTCCTGGACATGTCAAGAGTCGAGACCAATTGATGGAAGCGGCAAAAGCGGTGGTGGATGATAGTACGGTAACTTCTCATATTAAGCGGTTAAGAAAGAAGTTTATCGCGATTGATCCTGAATTTGATCAGGTAGAAACGGTTTATGGTATGGGTTATCGATGG
This sequence comes from uncultured Kangiellaceae bacterium, assembly GCA_965366725.1. Taxonomy (GTDB): domain Bacteria; phylum Pseudomonadota; class Gammaproteobacteria; order Enterobacterales; family Kangiellaceae; genus Aliikangiella. The sequence continues at coordinate 304 of CBDUHU010000572.1, read as the reverse complement.
AAGGCTTAGTTAGCTGTTGTGATAAATTGAGAATTAATGATGTCATTTAATCCTTTTCAATGGACTTTAAGAATTAAGTTCCTGTTGATCAGTCTGTTTGTACTTCTTTTACCATTATCTGCGGTAGTCTTGTTAAAAGAAGTTGAAAAAATTCTTGTTGAAAACCTTACCCAAAATCTCCAACTTTCATCAAGACTCATCAGTATGCAATTAGAGTCAAATAGTCACTGGTTTGAAGAAACAGAATTACCTGAGAGTGAACTTTTTGTTGCCGAAGAACTATTTGTTTTTTCCTTTGACAAAC
>CBDUHU010000571.1:0-3100 GCA_965366725.1 uncultured Kangiellaceae bacterium | reverse complement strand
CTCGAAGTAAGTCGAGTCCGAGCACAGAAAATAAATGATGATACCGATGATTGGGAAGATGTCCCGAGTTATTGGCAGGACTCTGCGGAAATGCTCAATCTTATAATATCCCATTATGATGAGAAGGTATCTGAGCGTGATCGAGAAATACGTTCGCGAGCAGTGGCTGGTTTTGACGTTGAATTAGGTACCGATTCTGAGAATAACTCTGCGTTGATAGCGAGTGCTGATAAAGAAAAGGTTTGGGAAAATCTACCAAAAGTTCTGGAAGCGGTAAATTTGATGATTAGCGACAAGGATAGACGCCTTATGACTTACTTCCTTAAGTACGAAAAAGCTGAACAAGGTTTCTTTGCTTCATTATTTTCCAGTGAAACTGCAGAGTTGCCCATAGAAGAAGGCAATTATCAGGTATCTTTATCTGACAATGGAGAGTTGACAGCAATTACCTTTAAAGACGCTCAGGGAGCCCCATTAGATAGTTCTCAACTGGTTAAACTGTATCCTATTCTAACTAAGTTATTTGGAAATAGAAGATAGGCTGACGGGCTTTTAGATTATTTATAAGGCAACAATATATTTTGCAAAACTTGGGTGTTCTGTCGCTTGGTTCTGGAAGTAAAGGTAATGCGACCCTTGTCCGTTTTTCAACTACCTTGTTGTTGGTTGATAATGGTTATTCCTGCAAAGAACTTGAAGCAAGATTATTCGCTCGAGGTATTAAACCTGAAGAAATTACTGCTGTATTGGTCACGCATGAACATGGTGACCATTTTAATGGTGTTCCTGCGCTAAGTAATAAATATAAAATACCTGTCTGGATGAGTCCAGGAACAAGCCTTCATCCAAAGGCTTCGAAATTAAAAAATTTGAACTTATTTAATAACCACCAGCCATTTAAGCTAGGTGAGATCAATATTCTACCGGTTACCGTGCCCCATGATTCCCGAGAGGCAAGTCAGTTTACTTTTGAAGCAAATCAGCAAAAGGTTGGAATACTCACTGATATTGGCCATGTTACGCCTTATGTAGTGGAGCAATATCGTGACTGTGATATTTTGTTGCTTGAGTTTAACCATGACTTTGAATTACTGATGAATGGAGTTTATCCTGACAAGTTAAAAGCCAGAGTCGGTGGTCGGTTTGGACATTTAAGTAACCAGCAGGCGTGTGAGTTTTTGCGGGAAGATATCAAACAAAGGCTTAAGTATCTGGTTGCAATGCATGTTAGTGAAGAAAACAATCGTCCTGAAATTGTTTTGCAGTCTATCGAGTCAACTAAACTTGGGGAGCAAGTAGAAGTTTCGATTGCACATCAGAAAAAAGGATTTGACTGGATTAACTTATAAGGCAAGGTTATCAGGTAACCTTGCCTTATATAGAGTAAGTATCTAATTTAAAGCTGAAATGAGATCGGAACATTAAAGCTGAATTCTTGCAGAGCCAACTCTTTCGGTATTGCTTCAAAAGGGGCTGCCTTTTTAACCATTTTTGTGACCGCTTTATCGAGTATTCGAGAGCCTGACTTCTCAACAATTTCTACATCAATGACTTCGCCTATATTGTTAATCGTCACTTTTGCCAGCACATCACCTTCAATTTTTCTTAAGAGCGCTTTTTTAGGGTACTCCTGATGCTGTCTGATAAAGCCTAATAGATCTCTTGTATAGGAACCGGTAATTAAATCAGCATCAAAAAAACTATCATCATCTGTTGCGGCTTCGAGAGAGGCTGTTTTTTCCAACTCTGCTGGAATATCCACGACTAACTCATTATCGAGGTTTATTTCACTACTTGAGTCAAGTGGATTATTTTGGACAATATCTTCCTCAGTTTGACTATTTGTCCCACTATCATCAACAAGCGATGCATCAGTGATTGCAGTTGCTGGATCTTCCAGTTTGGCCACTTCAGTGGTTTCCGGCTCTTCTGAAGAAGTGGATGTCTGAGTATTATCTTCTGCTGGTGCTTGTTCAGAGGGGGTTTCCTGCGCCTCAGCCACGACTGCTTGTTGCGGTGGAGTTATCACTGTCTGCTCAACTGAATCAGCTGTACTGGTAGGCGAGTTGGTTGATTCTGTTGTGGTGCTGGCGACTCTCGTTGGGGTCGTAAGATCGGCATCAAATCGACCCATAATTGGGGATAATGTTGAAAACTTAGCGATTAGAGTGTCCTTTTCTGTTTGAGTATCCTGGCCTCTGATACTTTTTCTAAAAGCCTTTGTTGGTGGGTTATTACCGATCCATACATTAAGCAGTAGATCTGCAAAGCCTGGTTTATCGATTGTTTCAAAAAGAGTGCCATTTAAATAGATTTGAGTACCAACTCCAGGTACATGATCAATATTTAATTCGTCGGATACTTCAAAATTGCGCTTAAAAATTCTCGAAAAATTAACAATTTCTCTGGTTAATGGTTGCCATTTATTCCTTGAATTATTCATTGCAAGTCTTTCTTTCCAGTGACGAGCCATCTTTCGGTGTGAAAAGGCAGAAATAAAATGGATAGACATGCGTTTAGCAATATTATCGTTTCTCAACTGTTCGACTTCAGTGACTGATGAAGGAGCAAATAACGCACCGATATAAATATCGTTGCGAAGCTCCTGGTGCATTCCAATACCAATGAGATCAAGTGAATCTCCGTTACTGACTTGAGCAGTGATATCAGCATTTGATTGTGGAATAAAAGCTAATCCGGTAAATAAGAAGCAAACTGCGAGGATGAATATTCTCTGCGGGTTGAGTGACGACTTCGGCATTATTGGCTCCGCTACTAAAGGGTTATTGCATTTTTCATCAAAAGACGAATTTACGTATAAAATAATCAACTACTCCTGTGGCTAATCCATTAATCCAGACTCCCGGGTATTGAACTAGCCCGATAGACATTCCTCTAAATGGAATATTATGTGGTGTTCGGGTAGTTGGTCTGGTATACAAACTGAGGCGTAATTTTTGCAATCTTTAAATTGGCAAAAACACTACCAAATATATTTCCCCACATTAATATTCTTTCTAATCCAACAAGCTTAACTTGTTATTTTTCAATACTGTTAGCTGAGTCACAATAATAAGACTAATTTATCTGAAGTTGCAAC
>CBDUHU010000570.1:0-3103 GCA_965366725.1 uncultured Kangiellaceae bacterium | reverse complement strand
GTATAAACATGACTCATAAATAAAAAGGGAGTATTTCCAGAAACAATTGCAGGAAAAGTTGGACTACTTTGTTCAAAATTAAGATAGACCACCTGAGTATCATTATTACCCTGACCAATTGCTAAACCTTGACCACTACTTTTATCAGTCGAATTTTTTTTGACGTCGACTGAATTTGTTGCGGCTTGTTGACTGGTAGCATTTGCCAGTAAGTCTTGAAATTGAGAGTAAGATAATGTGCGACGATCAATACAACCTTCTCCGCCACAGTCATTGGTTATGACGGGTAACTGATTAAGTAGACTTATCTCATCTGTCGATAAATTGCTTGCTGAGATATTTGTGTTGAGTAATGCGATAGTTGATAAGCTAATTAGCTTAAGTGGGAAAGGGTATTTCATAATAAATCACTCCAATTGATTTTATATTAGTTTTTCATTTCGATCATCAAAGAGACCGCATCTTATAATAGCTCAATTCTTGTCGAATAGTTGCACTAGAGTGATGTTAATAATTCACAAAGTAGTTGTGTTAACAAAAATCAGAATTAATTAATTTTGGACAAAAAAAAGCCCTCAATATTTTAAGGGCTTTATGGTATTAAAATGAAGTGGAAGGGTTACATATTTCTTCTATATTGCCCGCCAACCTGGTACAAAGTCTGAGATATTTGACCTAAGGAACAATATTTTGTGGCTTCCATTAGCACTTCAAATAGATTTTCATTATTCAGCGAGGCTTTTTGTAATGCTTTTATTTGCTGATCAATTTTATCTGCATAGCCTTGATGCAAACGTTCAAGCATTTCTATCTGATAAACTCGCTCTTCTTTGGTTGAGCGAATTACTTCACTTGGTATGACTGTTGGTGAACCATCAGCTGATAGAAAAGTATTCACACCGATAATGGGATACTCGCCTGTGTGTTTCAGCATTTCGTAGTGCATGGACTCTTCCTGAATTTTAGAGCGTTGATACATCGTTTCCATAGCACCTAGTACACCACCTCTTTCACTGATTCTCTCGAATTCAAGCAATATTGCTTCTTCCACAAGATCAGTTAGTTCTTCAATAATAAATGAGCCCTGAAGAGGATTCTGATTTTTATTCAATCCTAATTCGCGATTAATAATTAGCTGAATTGCCATTGCTCTTCTTACTGAAGCTTCGGTTGGAGTGGTGATTGCTTCATCATATGCATTGGTATGTAAAGAGTTGCAGTTATCATAGATCGCATACAAAGCCTGGAGAGTAGTACGAATATCATTGAAATCTATTTCTTGCGCGTGCAGCGATCGGCCAGAAGTCTGGATATGGTATTTTAGCATTTGCGCTCTAGGGTTGGCTTTGTATTTATATTTCATAGCTTTGGCCCAGATCCTACGAGCTACTCGTCCAATAACCGCGTATTCTGGATCGACGCCATTAGAAAAGAAAAAGCTAAAATTAGGTGCAAACTTATTAATATCCATTCCTCTAGCTAAATAGTATTCAACAAATGTAAATCCATTTGCTAAAGTGAATGCCAGTTGTGAAATTGGATTAGCGCCAGCTTCGGCAATGTGATAACCGGAAATAGAAACAGAATAAAAATTACGTACATTTTTATCAATAAAATATTCTTGAACGTCACCCATTAATCTGAGCGCAAATTCAGTTGAAAAGATACAGGTATTTTGCGCCTGGTCTTCTTTAAGAATATCTGCTTGAACTGTGCCTCGAACTTTCTGAATTGTTTCGTATTTTATTTTGTTATAAACATCTGCGGGTAATACCTGATCACCTGTTACCCCAAGTAACATCAATCCGAGGCCATCATTGCCTTCAGGAATTTCACCTTGATAGACTGGAACGGGTAGTGACTTTTGCGCGTAGATTTGTGAAATTTTTTCTTGAGTATCTTTTTCAAGTCCATTTTCTTTGATATACAATTCACATTCCTGATCAATTGCGGCATTCATAAAAAAGCCAACCAGAATTGGAGCTGGTCCATTGATGGTCATTGATACAGATGTTGTTGGTTTGGTTAATTGAAATCCAGAATAGAGTTTTTTAGCATCATCAAGACAACATATTGAAACACCTGAGTTACCTATTTTTCCATAGATATCTGGGCGGTAATCAGGATCATCCCCATAGAGTGTTACTGAGTCAAATGCAGTTGAAAGCCTTGCTGCTGGCATTCCTTTGGAAACATAGTGGAAGCGACGGTTGGTTCTTTCTGGGCCACCTTCTCCGGCAAACATTCGAGTGGGATCTTCACCTTCACGTTTAAAAGGAAAAACTCCAGCGGTATATGGAAATTGGCCTGGATAGTTTTCTTGTAATTTCCATTTTAGTCGATCTGACCAACCTTGATATTGAGGTACTGAAATTTTAGGGATTGATTGATCAGATAGGGATTTCGTATGTGTTTCAATTTTAATCTCTTTATCTCTTACCTTATACACGAAAAATTCGTCGAGATATTGTTGTTTTTCATCATCCCAATTTTCGAGTAATTTACTATTCTCTCGATCAAGTTTTAGTTCTGCATTTTCAAGAAGATCACCAATTGACGCTTTTAACTCATCATTATTGTCAATCAATTGTAGTGTTTCGCTCACGCTCTGAACTTTTTGTGCGTGTTTGGCTTGCTCTGAAACCCACTCATCATAGCCTCGATTATTTTCTGCAATTTCAGCAAGGTAGCGAGTACGTTTTGGTGGAATAACATAGATTTTTTCAGACATCTCTTCAGTTGAGGCAAAGCTGGTTGACAAATCTGTTTCCGAGTTATCGTTAATTAGCATCATTAAATTACGGTATAACTGGTTGGTTCCCGGATCGTTAAACTGACTGGCGATAGTACCGTAAACGGGCATGCTTTCCGTGGGTTCTTCAAAACGAGTGTGATTTCTTTGAAATTGTTTTTGTACGTCTCGTAAGGCGTCAAGAGCGCCTCTTTTATCAAACTTATTGATTGCAATAATATTGGCGAAATCAAGCATATCGATTTTTTCGAGTTGAGTTGCTGCACCGTATTCAGGAGTCATGACATACATTGAGACATTAGAGTGTTCCTCAATTTCAGTATCAGACTGAGCGATACCGGAGGTTTCCTG
>CBDUHU010000569.1:0-3113 GCA_965366725.1 uncultured Kangiellaceae bacterium | reverse complement strand
TTGGCTCTACAGCATGTAAAGCTCTCTATCAATGTGATGATTGTTATGAAGCATTCGACTATTTCAAACATTTTTAACAGTCATGTTAATAAGCTAATAAAGAATATTATCTAAGGGTTATTTATAATGAGTACCGAATTTCATCAATTAACAATTTCTTCAGTAGAAAAGCTCACTAAAGATGCAGTTGCAATCTGTTTTGATTTACCAGAAACATTAGCTAAAGAATATCGCTATGTTCAAGGCCAGCATCTGACCTTAAAAGCAGATATTGAAGGAGAAGATATAAGGCGTTCTTATTCAATTTGTAGTGGTGCAAATGATCAGTGTTTAAAAGTTGGTATTAAGCGAATTGATGAAGGGATATTTTCAAACTTTGCAAATGAACAATTGAAAGCTGGGATGACGCTTGAGGTAATGCCACCACAGGGACATTTTTTTAGTGAACTTGATAGTGCTAATAATAAGCAGTATTTACTGGTTGCTGTGGGTAGTGGTATTACACCTATATTATCGCATATTCAGTCAATTTTAGCGGTTGAACCAGATGCTAAAGTTACTTTAATTTATGGTAATAAATCGACCCCATTGATGATGTTTCGTGAACAACTAAGCTTTATAAAAAATGCATATATGTCGCGCTTTCACTGGATTAATCTGTTTACCCAGGAAGAGAGTGAAATTGAATATTTTAATGGACGAGTCTGTGCGCAGAAGTTAACAGCTTTAAATGAGGTTGGTTTAATCAATCTTGAGTCGTTTGATGATGTTTTTCTGTGTGGGCCAGAAGCGATGATCAATAATGTATCGGAGTTTTTAAGTTCTACAGGCATTGCTGAAGATAACATACACTACGAACTATTTTATGCTGAGTCGGCAGAACAGAATCTACAAAAACAGCAATCAAAACGCGCTCAAAAATATGCTGGTAAAGTTGCCAACGTATCGGTAAAAGTTGCTGGCAGAAAAACAAATATTGAGTTGCCAATGGGAGGCGACAATATTCTTGATGCAGCACTGGAAAGTGGCGCTGATTTACCATTTTCATGTAAAGCCGGGGTTTGTGCAACCTGTAAAGCTAAAGTACGCAAAGGCCAGGTTGAAATGGATGCAAATCATTCGTTAACGGAACAGGAAGTTGAGAATGGGATTATTCTTACCTGCCAGTCTCATCCAATCACTGATGATGTTGAAGTTGACTTTGATTACACTTAATCCGATTGTTGTATCTTGAATTCTTATCCGGATGACTGTGGTTAAATCTAGTGAGTAAAGCATTTGATATAGAGCAATTTATTGCCGGAAGGGCGGAAGCCGCTAACCTGACCAATAAGTCCTATATTGTGACTGTGTTTGGTGATGTGGTATCGCAACATAAGGGGTGGATCTGGTTGGGGAGCCTGATTGAATCTCTTAAGCCCTTAGGTTTTTCCGAACGTTTGATAAGAACCTCTGTGTTCAGACTGGTCAAGGATGACTGGTTGCAGGTGAGTAAAGCCGGGCGTAGAAGTTATTATGCGTTCACGGAAAGTGCTAACAAACATTATACTAAAGCCGCCCGTAGAATTTACGCAGGAACCAGTCCACACTCAGATGGTGACTGGTTAATTGTCATACCCTGTTTTGTCACTGAGGATAAAATTGTACAATTAAAAAGGCAATTGAGCTGGCTGGGGTTTAGTCAACTTTCTTCAGGCGCATTTGCCCATCCTTCAATCGCTCAAAGTTCACTCGAAGAAACCATTAATGAATTGAAGTTAAATGGCTCGGTCATTATGTTTAACTGCCGAACCCTTGATAAGGGATCTAATCTGGCATTAAAAAAACTGGTGCGAGAGAAGTGGGACATCGAACAGTTACAAAATGATTATCTTGCCTTGATGGATTGTTATCTACCGGTATTAAATAAAGTTAAAAATGGCATGGTAATCTCTTCACATCAATCTTTTATACTTCGAACATTAATAATCCATGAATATCGAAGAATACTACTAAAAGATCATGAGTTGCCAGAGGAACTGTTACCTGATAACTGGAGCGGATTTGGTGCCAGTCAGGTTGTAAAATCATTATATGCACATCTGGCTGAATCTTCATGTGAATATATTACGACACAATTATACAATGCGAATGGTTTTTTGCCGGTCGCGGAAAAAGACTTTAATTTTCGTTTTAGAGAATAATCCAATGAAAGCTGGAAACGAGTTTACTGAATAATCTGCCGATAATATCGGTTTAATCAATTCTATTAACACTAACGATCATTTGATCAAAACAGATTTTATATTGAATAAGAGAGTTTATATGAACCAGAGCCATCAAAATCAGATTGTTTTTGAAAAACAGCAAAGCATTGGACTGATTAAGATAAATTACCCACCGGTAAATGCTTTGTCTCAGTCGGTTAGACAAGGACTGATCGAAGGAATAGAACAATTTGAACAAGATCAATCGGTTAAGGCTATTGTAATTTGTTGTGATGGAAAAACCTTTATTGCGGGTGCTGATATTAAAGAGTTTGGTAAACCACCCACCACGCCATTGTTACCTGAGGTAGTAAACCGTATTGAAGCTGCCAATAAACCGGTAATTGCGTCAATGTTTGGTACTTCATTAGGTGGTGGTTTTGAAGTCGCGCTTGCTTGTCATTATCGAGTGGCATTGGAAAACGCAAAAGTAGGAATGCCTGAAGTTAATCTTGGACTTATTCCTGGCGCTGGTGGTACACAGCGTCTACCAAGAGTTGTTGGTATGGAAAAGGCGTTAGAGATGATCACTTCAGGTAAACACTATTCTGCCACAGAATTTAGTGATACTTCTTTGTTTGATGCGATATTTGAGTCTGATGCTGATCTTGAGCAGTCAACTATTTCATTTGTTGAGTCACTGATAAGTCAGGGGACAATAAAAATTGAACGAGTTGGAGAGAGGATCATCGAAAAAATGCCTGAATCCTGGCAACAACAGGTTACTAAGGTTGGCAAAAGGGCAAAAGGAAAAGATGCACCGGTGGTGGCTGCCAGAGTTCTAACTGAAACTCAGGGAATGAATATTTTTGATGGAATGTCTGTAGAAAGAGAAGCCTTTCTTGAACTACGAGAATCAGAGCAGTC
>CBDUHU010000568.1:0-3115 GCA_965366725.1 uncultured Kangiellaceae bacterium | reverse complement strand
TTATGATTCAGCGACACACCCAATTGTGTGTCGCTATCTTTGGAAATTTAAAGTCCTCAGAAAATAATGATCAATCTACCGAGTTTAGCTTTGCCACAAATAACTGAACTTGGCAAAAACCGTCTTGTCAAACTTCTCCAACGAATCAACTCGGCTATCTTCAAGCGCATTATCGGAATAACCCAGATAAATTAATGACTGAGGATTAATTTTATATGAATAAATAATTTGAGTACCAAAACGTTTAGTTCGCTGCTCAACATCATTTGATAAATCATCATCCTGGTTAGCTGAATAGAGTAAGGTATTGCGGTGAATATTTGTTTCTAACAGGCTAAGCGATAAACGGCTTCGATTATTAAATTGATAGGCTAACCTGAGATCTGTCAACCGGGCAGTAAACAACTCGCCGCCAGATACATCCAGTACTTGATTAGTATGATTAATATTGACACTCAAGTGCTGACCAAACTGCCAACGAATATATGGTTCAAATAATTCTATTTCACCAGCTTGAGAGTGCGCGAAATCAATTTGATCACCGATTTGCATAAAATTGCCAACGGTTAAAGAAGAAGCTGGTTTAAATTCAAACCACATCATAAAAAACTGTTCATCAAAATAACTTCCATCGAAATACCTGTCTCGCTCAACAACTCCTAAATTGGTATTAAACTGGAGTGGTCCACGTAGGTTAAAATGTAATTCAAACTCTTCTTCTAACTTCAAACCTGATTGATCTTCGGTTCTATCCCAGTCACCAAAAAAGCCCCACCGTGTCCATTTGCTGTCTTCTTTTCCATACCAGGTATAATCGCCGCCCACTACTAGTTTTTTATAATCAACCTTGCCGATAAACCCCATATCTGCGCGAAAATCTTTGCCAAAATCATTATAAGCTGCACGCAAGCTATAATTTTCTTCGTTGTGTCTATAACTGAGAGAGACTGCATGATCAGACTGACTTGATGAAAGTAATTCCTGCTCATCATCAAATCGAATTGAATCCGGGTTATCTGAACTGGAATGCATCAGCTGATAACTAAACACATCTTTACTGGTAAAATAATATTTACCATCAAATGCTGCTACCTGATTCTTGTAGTCAGATGCACTACGACGCGTTAACAGAACACCAATATTATTTTTCTCTCCAATATCTTTTTGAGCACGAACTACAAGTGCATCGGATGATTCATCTTCGAGTGAAACCAGATAAGAGCCCAAACTTGAAGGAATTAGAAAACTGGTATTTTCATCTGAAGCGGCAATCATACCTATTGAATAATCATTCGACTTTCCGGTAATCTTTGCGCCATATTCCGGATCTGCGATATTTCTGGTGTGTACCAGGCGATTAGCAGACTTGAAATAATCCGCACCATCAAGAAAGAATGGACGAGATTCAGGATAAAAAAGGGAGAAAGTTGTGTTTATATCAAGTTGTCCCGCATCTGCTTCTACTTGTGAAAAATCAGGATTAATGGTTGCGTTTAACACCCAGTCTTCAGTCATCGCCCAGCGAAGATCAATCCCCATTTCTGTTTCATTAATCAGTTCATCCCACTGCCCGGCTGGCTCAATATCTCGTTGTTGATTATTAACATAGGTGATAGTGGGAGTAACATCAAAGTGTGTCTTTGATGAATCTATATCAGGCATGCCAGAAACTTTATTAACCTGACACAGTGTACAATCCAACTCTCGGCTGGACGGTGAATCAGCCAGAACCATTCTTGAGTCTCGTGGGTAAATTCTCAAAAACTGAATTCCCCAGGTTTGTTGCTTCAACTCTGGTTTAAAACGCAATGCTCTAAACGGAATTGCCATTTCAACCACATAGCCATTTTCAATTAATTGCCCGGCACTATCCCAGACCGTATCCCAGGATGAATCCTCATTATTTAAAGTGTCGTCGCGAGTTAAATCCCCTTGAGAGCCCAGAGGGTTTACAAAAAACTCAAATCCCCTTCGCTCATCATTAAAGGTATCCAGAATAATCCCAACAAAATCATCTTGAAAAATTTGATCTCTGTCGCGTACATAAGCGAGAATTTTATCAGGTTGCGGATCATAGGCTTTAAAGGCAATATAAATATTTTCGCCGTCTTCCATCATATAAGCGGTGGTCTTTACTGGTGCAGGAATACTATTTCCCGGGTTAATATCAAATGCCAGTTCAACCTGATAAGCATTCTGCCACTCGTGTTCACCCAAAACACCATCGATTGTCGGCGCACTCTGCACCCTGGTAATATGATAAGTCTCTTTTGCCGAACTCAGATGAGTAAATACCAGGAAACAGGCGAAGAGGCATCCTCTTAATGTCATTAAAATATTCCTTCCAGTTTTATAATTAATTTTCCCTTTGTAGACGGAATAAAGGCGATTTTAGTTGGTAGGCTTAACAAACATTTACATTTATTGGAAAACAAGAATCGGATTTAGAAACGCAAAATAAAAAAAGCCGCCATAAAGGCGGCCTGATATCTTATATTTTAACTTACAAATCATCAATAATTTCGTTTATTGCATCAATCGCAGAAGCACCTAGTTTAGTGCATCTCTCTGGTGACCAGCCTTGCAATGGCTGAGGCGTATCAGCAGTGTCCTTAAATGGCATTTCCAGAGTAATTGCAGGGCAATTAAAAGTCTCAGCTACGTAATTTGTACACATGCTTAAATCAGCAGTTCCCGGTTCATCGACAGGATAACCATGTGTCATCTGAAAATCTGGATTAACTTTCATCGTCATAGTACCAAATCGCGTTGTCAAATCAGCTAACTTCTCATTCCAACTCTTGATTCCTTCAGCACCTGCAATGAAGTTATATGGTAATCCCTCATCACCGTGTACATCCAGACAGAAATCAACACCTATCTGATGCATTTGTTCTCGTAACAGATAAACTTCTGGGCTCGACTCCATTGATGGCTCTAACCACTCACGATTTAAATTGGAGCCAACCGCATTGGTTCTTAAATGCCCTCTTGCACTTCCATCCGGATTCATATTGGGAACAACATAAAAAACCGCTTTTTCCAGAAGAGAACGGGCAAGAGCATCATCTTCATCAAGTAGCCTATGGACAAAACCTTCCATCCACCAGGAAGC
>CBDUHU010000567.1:0-3123 GCA_965366725.1 uncultured Kangiellaceae bacterium | reverse complement strand
TGGTTTTCTCCGGTGACAGAAAAGTTATTCTCCACAATCTCCGATTGATATTCCTCAAGTAACAAATGAACATTTGCCCCACTATCAGAAAACGAATTAATACCGGCCCTGATTGGTGAATTTATTTTGTCGCGAATGGTATCAAAAGCTATGTTTGACTCGGCTATATAAAGCGGATGAGAGTGACTCTTAATATCGATAAACTCATTCAGCTTGTTTTTACTAATAGTTGCAGGAAACTGCTTGTTTTTCATTGATAAGGCTATTTTTATGACTGCAGCAATACCGTTAACAGGCTCAAGGTGACCAATATTCCCTTTTAAACTACCAAGAGCACACTGTTTTTTATTGGTCTTAATATCACTAAAAACATTTTTTATTCCTTCAAACTCAAATGAATCACCCCACTTAGTCGCATAGCCATTAACTTCAATATAATTCACACTTTCAGGAGAGATTGACGCATTGCTATAAGTTTGAGAGATAACACTGGTAATTGATTCGTGTTTTATATCGGAAATTGTCTTGGCATTTCCCCGATTATTCTGGTGACTTGACTTGATCACAGAATATACTCTATCCCGATCCCTTTTTGCGTCATCCAGACGTTTTAGTAGGATAACTCCGACGCCCTCACCCCGAGTATAACCATTCGCATTATTATCAAACACAGCACAACTACCATCGGAAGAAAACAAACCTTGTTGACTTAATACAATATAATCATTAGCAAACAAATTTAGTGAAACACCACTGGCAACAGCTAAATCGCTTTCTCTATTAACCAGAGAGTAATAAGCGCGATTAATAGCAACTGCAGAGGAAGCACAATTAATATTAATTGACTCGCTTGGTCCGCAAAAGTCAAAAACATATGACAAACGATTCGCCAAATAATAAGTAGGGCTTGCAGAACTTAGCCCCGAAACATTTTCAATTTTATCGACATTCTGGCGAAAAAACTGTTCATAATCTGAGTATTCATAACCAACAAAAACACCAGTACTTGTACCTGCCATTTCTTTTACATTAATACCAGCATCCTGAAAACTATTATACACTTCCTGCATCAGAATTCTTTCCTGGGGGTCAATCAACTTTGCATAATCGCGTTCAATATCAAAAAACACTGGATCAAAGCAATCAACATCTTCAATTAACGCCCCCCATTTTGAAACTGTTTTTCCTGGCTGAATTGTATCAGCATAATAATCCTGCCACTTCCAACGAGATTCAGGAATAACATCAATACTATTTTTCTGACTTGACAAATTCTCCCAGAATTTTTGCGGACTGGATGCATCAGGAAAGCGACAACTCATACCAACAATTGCAATATCCATATTGCCTGTTTGTTCATTAGAGCGAACATTCTGAGAAGTAGTCGTTTCTCTATTCCTTACATTGTCTTTTCTTGTGGATTTAGTCTTTAACCCATAATGATTCAACATTTCTGAAAGGTTATTAGCCACCAGATATCCTGCTATTTCATCAACACTGGAAAAGTCATAGAGAGATAAATCAATCGAATATTTTTTCTGGATAAATCCAATCAACTGAGCAAACTCATCATTCGGTTGTTTTTCAATCATTTTATCCGTTATATTTTCCGACAAAGTTTCATTAGCCATCTCAATTTTTGAACTTTTATTAACTGGCGAGACATCACTCAAATCAACTGTAAAGTTAGCTTCAATATAAGCGGCAAGCTCTCGAACAGTATCAACATTAATAAACTGAGCTGGTGTTAAAGAAATATTTAATTGACTTGATAGCTTAGCCATTAATTCCATTCCAATAATGGAATCGATGCCAAAACTCTCAAACTCTGCATCAATATCCAACTGACCGACACGCAATTTAAGGGTTGACTCAACCGTTCTAACAACTTGAGTTAAAATATCAAACTTTGATTCATTATCCATCTTAACTGACTCCTTCTTGGAAGTTTTTTAAATCACTTTTAATCAAGGCTAACAATTGATTGATTTCTGAATCACTAACACTATGAACACTTTCTGAATGGCTTAAACTGAAATCATTTTCTCGATAACGGTTGGTATTTCTGATTGTCGCTAATGGTGGCGCTTCGATAAGATTATTTTTAACTGGCTGGTTAACATTAGTATTTTCATCCCCATTAATTTCTAAATGATTTAGGTTGGGATATATATTGGCCAATAATTTTCCAACCTTACTCGGTTTACCTATCATTACCAACACTTGTTGCATTTGACTGCTTAATATTTCATTCCAGATATCAATACCAACATCCGTTTCAAGTGCCTGCTGACCTAACTTCTTCAGATAGAATGCTGTCTGTTGTGGCTCAGTCATTCCCATACCACCCTCAGCCCATAGAGGCCAGTTAATTACTAAACTCTTTCCGGGTAGCGATTTGTTTTGTTCTCGATAAGCGGTGTAAGCAATTTGAAAACGATTTGCAATTGAATAGTCACATGATCCCATATCACCCACTAGTGCAGCAGAAGATGAAAAATAACAGACAAAATCAAGTGGTTGTTCAGCCAATACTGTATCAAGATAGATTGCGCCGTTAGCTTTTGGATTAAGTACCTGATTAACTAGTTCAGGATTTCTTTCATCAAAAGGCTCTGTCGACTCAACACCTGCAGCATGAATGACACCACTTAGATCCTCTGGGATATTTTTGGACCATTGTTGTAACGCTAATTCATCACTGATATCAACTGCATAATAATCAACTTCAGTTGCACCGGCTTTCTTCAGAAGCTCAAGCTTTCTATCAATTTCTGACGACAATGGGCTTCTGCCAATCAGTTGTATTTTTGCGCTATATTTTTCCGCAAGATAGTAAGCAAACCGGTATCCCAATGCACCACATCCACCGGTAATCAGGTAACGTCCATGCTGTTTTAATGCAGCGATCATAGATTCCTCTGGTAACGAAGCTTTATTAAGTTCCAGAGTGTATTTTTGTCCTTCACGATACCAGACAACGCTTTCCTCTGGTTTTGAAGATAATAAATGTGCTTGTTCAAAGCCATCACTGTCATCACTATATACCATAAACAGTTTGGTTTGAGGCATTATTAACTTTAATGATCGCTCAAAACCAATCCAGCAATAGTCCCAACAACT
>CBDUHU010000566.1:0-3123 GCA_965366725.1 uncultured Kangiellaceae bacterium | reverse complement strand
GAGGTACTTAGCAAAGAACAATTAAGGCTTATTATATCTGCTCTTGATATCAGGCTACTGCCAATTGGCGAAGCTGGTCAATCAATTGGTGGTGTTGATGGACTAAAGGATTTTTATTTGAATATTGATAACCTGTTTAAATCGGAAGAAGAAATAATCATAATGCAGCGCCAGTTCTGGCAAAAATATCTCGCAATTGACAAAAAAGCAAAAGCTATCAAAATAATGCAACTTGATAACGAACCTGAAATTAACCTGCAAAAAATAAAAAAACGCTTTAATGAGTTAGCAAGAAAATATCATCCTGATAAAGGAGGGGATAAAGAAGCCTTTATTCAAATAAAGCAAGCATATGATGATTTGAAATTACTATTTTGAGCTATATACCACTTTTCCCCGGCCTGATGATGCCGATATGATTAAGATGTTTTCTCTTGGGCACTCACAGTTATCGCCAATATCCAAATATGCCAGTGACTTATGTATCTATTGACTATAATCAGTATAACTCTGGTTATTCAAGATCGGGTGTTAAAGGAACTTAACTTTCTTGCATGGACATTTTTACTAGAAAAATAGAATGGCAGTTTGTACCTAAAAAAGTGTTAGCGCATTTTTATGGTATATCGCCTGCTTCATTAGTTGTTAGGTCTCTTATTTTTTTGATTGGGTATTGGTCGGTTATTCATCAGGTATCTGCAGCTAGAGAAACAACTCAGTTGAGTATAGAAGAAAGACAGTATCTTGACAGTATTGAAGTAATTACTTATTGCATTGACCCTGACTGGATGCCCTTTGAGGCTATTATTGATGGAAAAATTACTGGTATGACTGCAGACATTCTCCAACTGGTTGAAAGGGAGTTGAATAAGCCCCTCAAACTAATTAAAACCACAAGTTGGAATGAGTCTTTAGAAAAAGCCAGGCAGGGCGAATGTGCGATCTTGCCAATGGTGAGTCACACTAAAGAGAGAGCGCAGTACCTGTTATTTTCTGAGCCTTACTTGCATTACTCAGGCGCAATTATTGCGCTGGAGAATCTTCCGTTTATTTCAGGCTTACAGGAACTGGAGGCTGAAGAAATAGCTATTGTAGAAGGCTCCTCAATTTGGGAGTATGTTGGGGCTAACTATAGTAATAACTCATTTGTTGTTGTGAGTAATGTTGAAGAAGGATTATTAAAAGTGTCTGCAGGTCAGGTCAGTGCTTTTCTAGTCGCATTACCTGTAGCCGCTTACCATATTAAACGTCTGGGCTTAACTAACTTGAAAGTTGCCGGTCATACTGAAATAAGAAAAGCCTTGAGGTTTGGTATTAGCGATAGGAATCCAGAATTGTTGCCTATTGTGCAGTTAGTTGTTGATTCGTTTAAAAAAGAGGCGGTTGATTCGATATATAACAAATGGCAGTCGGTTCGTTATCAATATATGATTGACTATTCATTATTGTGGAAAGTGTTACTTGGTTTACTAATTGCGGCGGCCATAATTATTTATCGTTTCAGAGAAATAGCAAAATACAATCTGCAATTAACTCGTTTAACATTGGAACTTGAACAAGCTAATTCAACTTTGGAAAAAACTAATAATGAATTAGAGATAATATCACGCACTGATAGTTTGACTGGTTTGTATAATCGAAGATATGTAGAAGAATGCGCACAAGCTGAGCTAAATAGAATGAAACGTTATTTAGGTTATTTTTCATTAATAATGATCGATATTGACTGGTTTAAAAAAGTGAACGATCAGTTTGGACATGATAAGGGGGATTACGTATTAAAAGGTGTTGCTGAGCTATTAATTAAGCGAGTTAGAAAAACAGATATTGTTGGTCGTTGGGGGGGAGAGGAGTTTATTGTACTTTGTCCACACTCTAAAAGAGAAGCGGCGCTTGCTGTTGCAGAATATCTCAGGGGGAAACTGGAAAATCACGAATTTGAGTTACCTATGACAGTAACTGCTTCTTTTGGGGTAGCGGAATATCAGGGACAGGAATCGTTAGATGAATTGATTAGTCGTTGTGATAAAAAGCTTTATGAGGCAAAACGAAGTGGACGCAATTTAGTTAAAGGTGAAAAATAGACAGCTGAGTAATATGTATCTACTTAGCTGTCATGCAAAATCCTATGGCCGTTAAGCTTTACGGCGACCACCATTTAAATACGAATCAAACTAAGGTTTCATCATATTATCTCTGATGGCTCTAAACTCAGTTTTCTTATTCCAATTGGGCCAGTCACGACTATTGCCAAGTATATAGCCTGTTTCAAAAAAGACTTGTAGATCTGCAATCATTCCTTGCCATCCCCAGGCTTCATTATATTCATCACAGATTTGGTGATAGCAATTTCCAATGATCGTGGCAACTTTACTTGCGATAATTGCCTGCTCTGAGTTGAGTGGAACGGTGCCACCGCCGGCACTTAATCCCGGAACGCCTTTCTTAGCCAGACTAAAGTGATCAGAGCGATAATAGTAGCCTCTTTCAGGCGTTTTCTCAGGGGTTAGCGTTCTATCCTGTCTGCTGGCCGCACTGGCCAGTACTTGTTCCATTTCTGATTTGCCAAACCCGACCACTCGAATATCTTTTTTTAGCCCGGTGATATTTAAGCTATCCATGTTAATCAGCCCAACCACCTTATTAAGTGGAATAGTTGGGTGGTTAGCAAAATAACGTGAACCAAGTCTTCCTTGTTCTTCTGCGGTTACAGCAATCATAGTGATCGAACGTTCTGTGTTCTTATTCAGTTGCTTAAAGGCCTTTGCAATAGCTATCAGCCCAGCTGTTCCTGTTGCGTTATCATGAGCACCATTATAGAAATGCCTGGTACCATTTTTGATGGTGCTGCCTAGATGATCCCAGTGAGCCATATAGATAATATGTTCATCGCTATATTTATTACCGGGCAGTGTTGCAATGACGTTGTTAGAGTGAGATTTTTTGATCTTATTATTGATTTTGATGTTGGCCTTAAGATCAAGTGGGATGGCCTTAAAATCCTTGTTAAGTGCTTTTTGCTTTAGTTTAGCAAAGTTAAAACCAGCCTGTTTAAAAAGGGCTTTTGCTTTATCAAGTGATATCCACATTTCGATATCGACCGAAGGCTCTTTAACTTCGCTC
>CBDUHU010000565.1:0-3125 GCA_965366725.1 uncultured Kangiellaceae bacterium | reverse complement strand
CATGGATGTTAACCGAGTTACCATTTGAGCAAGATGAATCAATGGCACATATCACTTCGATGGCATTTATTCGAGGTGTCTGGGAATTATTGGTACCCCTATGTGGAGGTGCTCGTTTAGTCCTATTACCGCGCCAGCTGGTTAAACAGGTTGATCGTTTGTGGGAAGAGCTTAACCGTAAAAATGTAACGCGTATTGTCACCGCACCTTCGTTAATGCAAGCACTATCCGAAACTCTAACGCTTAGCGCAGTACAATTTGAAACAACTTTACGCCATTGGTTTGTCAGTGGAGAACCGCTATTGCAATCGTTTACTAAGCCTCTGTTAAGTAGATTTAATCAATTATCGATTTACAATTTGTATGGCTCAACTGAAGTAATGTCAGACGTGCTGTGGTCAAAAGTAGGCAAAGAAGAGTCGCGGCATTTTGCTCCAGTTGGAAATCCAATTAGCGGAGTTGGTGTTATTATCGTAGGACCCCATGCTCAGAAAGTGCCTGACGGTGTAATTGGAGAGATTCTGGTTTATGGTCAGGCTGTTGCAAATGGATACACTCAGGATTCATCTAATAAGAACGCTTTTATAAATACCCAACAAGGAAAGGCCTATAAAACAGGGGATTTAGGGTTTATCGGAAATGATGGTCAAATTGAGTGTTTGGGGCGTGCTGATGATCAGGTGAAAATTCGTGGTCACCGAATTGAAATTGGTGAAATTTTATACCAACTTTCTACTTGCAAAGAGGTAGCATCTTGTCGCATTATTCAACTGGAAAAAGAGCCTGGAAACATACAACTGATTGCGTATGTTTTGCCAACTCACGATATAGATAAACTGCCCGAAAATTGGACGAATAACATCAAGAAGGAACTTGCAAGACACCTTCCATCGTATATGCTTCCTTCAGCATTTATCGCTCTTGAACAATGGCCTTTAAAACCTAATGGGAAGATTGATAAGCAGGCTCTACCTGCGCCTGACGGAGTATTAAATAATATCGATTATGTCGCGCCCGCGACGGATACAGAGAAGATACTGGTTGAAATATGGGCAATATTACTCAAATTGGCTCCATCAAGCATCAGTAGTGTTACACGGTTCTTCGAAATTGGGGGGAATTCATTACTAATCATCAGGCTTATTGCGGCAATAGAAAAAGAAACTTCGATAAGGTTAGCTGTAGCAGAAGCAATGGTCAGTAATAGTATTCAGGAAATGTCAGCTTTAGTTGATCATTATTTATCCAATAAGCGATTAAAAGAAAAAATTAAAGAACAATCTTCTGATGAAGTTGAAAGGATTAAAATTTAATGAAAGCGTTAGAATTATTAAAATATCTTAGTGAGCAGAATATCCTGGTTTCAGAAGATAATGGTGAACTAGATATTGAAGCGCCAAAAGGTACACTCACTAGTGATATTATCGGGTTAATTAAAACGCATAAACTTGAATTGGTTGAGTTTCTTTTTAATCAGAAACAACTGCATGGTTATCAGGAAGCACGACCGCCGCTTGTTGTTATGGAGCGTAGTTCAGATTCTTCAATTCCTCTTTCATTCGCACAACAAAGAATGTGGTTAATTGATCAGATGAACGATGGGAGTAGCGAATATAACTTACCTAAGGCAATTAGAGTTGCTGGTAACTTTGAAGTCTCTGTCGCAGAGAGAGCTATTGCCAGTATTATTAAACGCCATGAATCTCTGAGAAGTGTATTTAAAAGCGAAAATGGCGAACCTGTTCAAGTTGTTCAGCAGGAATTCTGTTTTTCAATTGAAAAAATTGATCTAACGCAATCAGATAAGCAAGCCAGAGAATTAGCCAGAATTGTCGCTGAAAAAGCCAGAGAACCTTTCGCGCTGGATTCTGACCTGATGGTTAAAGTGGTTTATATATTGCTAGATGAAAATGAACAAAGAGAAAGCGTATTGCTATTTAATGTTCATCATATTGCTTCAGATGGTTGGTCCACTGGATTATTAATTAGAGAATTTATGGCTGAATACCAGTCAATATTGGAAAATAAACCAACAACGCTATCACCGCTAACGATCCAGTATGCGGATTTTGCAAATTGGCAGAGAAGCTGGCTACATGGGAGTTTACTGGATAATCAACTAGCTTATTGGCAACAGCAACTAAAAGATATTCCTGCGGTTCATAGTATTCCTCTTGATTTTAACCGTCCCCAGACTAAATGTTATCACGGTGATATTGTAACCTCGGAAATTTCTGCAGAAGTAGCGCAACAACTTAAAGAACTTGCGCTTGCTAACGGAACAACTCTGTTTGTATTACTACATGCTGCTTTATCATTAGTATTATCAAAACATAGCCATAGTAACGATATTGTTATTGGATCACCGGTAGCTAATCGAATGCACTCGGAACTAGAGTCTTTAATTGGCTTTTTCGTGAATACATTGGTGCTGAGAGTTGATACCGGACATAATCATTTTTCAGAATTACTGGCGCATGTGAAAAAAGTTAATATTGATGCACAGGTTAATCAGGACATACCGTTTGAACAACTGGTTGATTTATGTAATGTGCCTCGAAATGTCCAATATACACCCTTGACTCAAGTGATGTTAAGCGTCAATACCAACGAAGTTGTAGAATTGGAAATGCCCGGTCTTAAATTCAGTCCTTTTGAAGAGTCAGATACTATTGCCAAATTCGACCTGGAATTAAGCGCCGCATCCGGTAAAAATGGAATCTATCTGCATTGGACTTTTGATACATCCTTATTTAGTAAGCAACACATTAGCCAATTGAATAAACATCTAATCAGTTTGTTACAACAGGTTGCTGAAAATCCTGATTTGAGCATCAATGAGCTTTGTCTGTTATCAAATCAGGAAAAACAGTTCCTCCTGACAGAAAGTAATCCGGAAATTCACTTTAGGCCACAGCAATCACTGATTCATCAACGGTTTGAACAGATAGCAGCACTTTATCCTGATAATCAAGCGGTTTTCGAAGAGTCTGAATCTATTTCATATCGAGAACTAAATCAGCAAGCTAATCAGTTAGCTAATCATTTAATAAAGCAGGGCGTTGGTTCAGAAAGTCTGGTCGGTATTTGTTTTGACCGTTCTATTGAGATGATGATTAGCATGC
>CBDUHU010000564.1:0-3129 GCA_965366725.1 uncultured Kangiellaceae bacterium | reverse complement strand
CATCCAGGTTTAATCTGGCACTGTCTGAAAACCTACTAAAATTTAAGCAAACTACAGGCTGGTTAAAGCAAAACTTTGCCCAACGTTCCTATGAAATTCAAGGTGGAGCTGTGGATTACCTGAATGCGATAGGTCACTTAATTTTTGCCTGGATGTGGCTTAAAACGCTAAATTCGCTGACTTCAGTTGAAGATGTGAAATTTGTAGGCCGCAAAAATGTTGCTGCAGATTATTTTCTGTTGCACCTCTTACCGCTAATTTCTACCCATTGTGATCAAGTTTTAGCGGGCTATCAAGATTTGATGGAAGCTGATTCTGAATTGATATAGTCAGCTTTAATACTGTTTTTAACGATTAACCATAGTTGGGTGTGATTTATCCATCTGTGGTTATTCGAATCACTCTGTTGATATATCTAACTTTGGGTAGTGATTAATTCCTAAATATTAACGATAAATTTTAGATAGTTGACTATTGACTGTGTGCGATGCTGATCAGGCTGACAAAATTTCTGAATCTCGTCTAAAATTATTATCAACTAACCTTTTTTCAAACCGATATTGTTAATTTGAAACGCTAATTATTGAATTTGTGACGGGGTAGCTATTGGTAAAAAGTTAATTATAAGCTATAGTTACCGCATTATCATAAAGAAAAACCTTAAGTTATTATCGTAACTTCATGGAATAGTTAGAAAATAGTTGATTTTTTACTGCTCTGTTCTACCATTCAAATTGTTGCTTATGATAAAAAAGAAAGTGCTCAACGGTTAATATACAAGGGAATCAGCGTATGTTTCGCAAATTTATCCTCCTAATCATTTCAATGGCTGGCTTTTCCTCTTCGGTTGCTTTTGCAGTCGGTTTAGGGGGTTCTGAACTTCATTCAGGACATAATCAACCGCTGAAGGCAGTGATAAAGCTCCTATCTGTCGAAGATTATGCGGAGCATGAATTACATTTATCCTTAGCAAGTGCTCAGGAATTTGATAAGTTAGGAGTTGAGCGATTATTTTTTCTCAATGACATTCGATTCAAAACTGTGCGTAGTGGTAATGGCGATATTATTATTGAGTTGACTTCGTTTGATACGATTAAAGAGCCATTCTTAAACTTTGTTGTTGCCTTGACCTATCCAAAAGGACGCTTTGTTAAAGAGTATACCTTTTTGTTAGATCCTCCTATATTTGAAGAGTCAGTTTCTTCTACTATTGAAAAATCTCAGACTTCGGCATCCCGTCGGGAGCCACCCGATAATCAGGAGAGCTCCCGCTCTTCAACAGACAGTCAGCCCAAATATACCGGTTCTAGTTATGGACCGGTTTCTGCTTCTGATACATTGTGGAGTATTGCGAGTAAAACTCGACCAAGTTCTCAAGTGAGTATCCATCAAACTCTGGTTGCAATCTATAGAGCGAACCCGCATGCATTTGCAGACGGTAATATTAATAACCTACTGCGCGTTAGATATACCTGATATGGAATATATTAATGAAATTCCTCATCGTGCTGCACTACAGGATGTGGTTGTTCAAAATAGGCAATGGCAGTCTGGTGGCGCGCGTAAAGTACTATCTAATACCAACAGGACTTCTTCCGGGCAGCAATCTGTATCTGCCGAACCAAGGTTATCATTAGCCAGTCCACAAGATAACGATTCGAGCAGTGGTTCTCAATCTTCGGCAGCAGGGGAGTTGTCTTTAACTCAGCAAGAACTTGTTAATGCCAAAGAAAGAGGGGCAACCTTGCAGGCAGAAAATGATGAGTTGAGAGCAAGGCTTGCTGACGCGCTTGACAAGCTTGAAGCCGTTCAATCTGAAGCCGCTATCGCGATCAGTGATGCTGAACTCGCCGCTTTAACTCAACCAGATGAAGGTGAAGCAAATGAAGTCGTGCAGGAAATTGCTGATGATGGTAGTTCCAGTGAGTTATCTGCTGAAGATAGTACTGAAGATAGTACTGAAGATAGTACTGAAGATAGTACTGAAGAGACGGGGTCTGAATCCTTAACTAACTCGACTGACTCTGAAAGTATTACAGATTCCACCAGCTCTGAAACCAATGACAGTGATCCAGTTAATTCCGCAACAGAGACATCCTCTGCAAAGCCAGCAGTAGTAACCCAGCCTGTGGTTGTTAAAGAAAAAGGTTTGTTTGAAGAAATATTGAGTTCGGCGAGTGTTTTGTGGGGCAGCATCGGACTGGTTGTGATTCTGATCGCCATGGCAGTGTTTTGGCGTATGCGCAAAAGAATGGAAGAAGATGATTTTCAGGACGACTTAGTTGCTAGTGCTGGTGCTGGTTCTATGGATACTACTGAAACCTTTGAATTACCGGATGTTGGTGATGATATGTTGGTTGAACTCGATATGGACGAAATCGAGGAAGAGTCATCAGAATCGCAGGATGAGAGTTTTGATCCTATTGGCGAAGCAGATATCTATATCGCTTATGGTAAATATGAGCAAGCTGAAAAGCTATTACTGGAAGCAATTGAAGATAATGCTGAACGTTCTGATTTAAAAGTCAAGCTAATGGAATGCTACGCTGAAAGCGACAATAAAGATAAGTTTGACGAGTTGGCACAAGAAGTCACCCAGTCTAGTGATGGCGGTGAGTGGCAAAATCAGATTGATGAAATGCGAGATCAGGCATGGGCTGGCGAGAGTCTTGATACTGAGGAATTTGATCTTCCGTCAACCGAAGATATCTTTGGTGAAGATGATACAGATTTTGAAGCAGAACTTGATTCAATGATGGAAGAAAGCAAGCTTGATGAAGTGGCTGATGATGAAATAAGTGATGCAGATCTGAGCATGGATAGCGGAGAAATATCTGATGTTGAACTTGGTGATGATGAGGACTTTAGTCTGGACTCTGAAGACGAGTTTGATATTGATATGGACATGGCTTTAGACGATGATGACACAAATACCGAGACTTCAAGCGAGCCTGAGCTGGTTAGTGAAACCCTCGACTCACTAGATGACGATGAATTTTCACTGGATGATGACTCTGATGATGATTTCTCTCTGGATATTGATGAAAACGATATAAATGACTCTGATGATCTGTCATTTGACCTGGATGATTCAGATGATATTTCGCTTGATGACTCTGATGATGATTT
>CBDUHU010000563.1:0-3155 GCA_965366725.1 uncultured Kangiellaceae bacterium | reverse complement strand
AGTGATATCCACGGGCAGTTTGATCTCTTTATCAAGCTACTAAAAAATAATCATATTATTGATAGTAAGGGGCGATGGAATTTTTCAAATGGTCACTTTGTTATTACTGGTGATATTTTTGACCGTGGCCCTAAAGTAACTGAAGCACTCTGGTTTCTCTATGATCTGGAAAAGCAGGCGGAAAAAGCAGGCGGGAAATTACACCTGCTGTTAGGTAACCATGAAGTAATGGTATTAAACGGCGACCTGCGATACCTACACGATAAATATAACAAAACAGCGGAAATATTAAATAAACCATTTGAATCTCTTTTTGCCAAAAAGACGGTACTGGGTGACTGGTTACGCAGCAGGCCGGTTTTGATTAAAGTTAATGGTATGCTATTCGCTCACGGTGGTTTTCATCCAGAACTGGCTCATAAAGGTATTTCCAAAGAAACAATCAACCAGACTTTTAAGCAAAACCTGGTGAAAAATGAAATCAATCATCAACGCTCAGGGCTTGGTAAGTACTTACATAAAAAAAACGGTCCCATCTGGTATCGAGGATATTTTCAAAAAGATGGTGCCACCGGGACTCAAATCGATCAATTATTAAAGCACTTTGCAGTCAATCAGATAGTCGTTGGTCATACCTCACAAAAGCAGATTGAAACTCGTTATCAGGGAAAAGTGATCGCTATTGATGCCAGTATGAAAAATGGTGAATATGGAGAGCTTTTGCTCTGGGAAAATAATCATTTTATCCGTGCCAGCCTTGATGGAATCCAGTCATCACTAATTAACAAAAAGTGATATCGGTAGATTGACTCGGTAGTTTCACCATCGGGATATTTGTTTAAATAAGAATATTATATTCTTTTTAAGTTGTTCTGCTGGCACCTGTTTTTGCAATACGATTAATGCTTGAACTTGCATTACCAAAAACTGAGTTGCCTGCTCAATATCAACTTGTCGACTAATCTCATTTTTAGCCACGGCTTCTTTTAATGCAGTCCTGATCCCCAAACCTAATTGCTTAACCGTATCTTTAATAAAACCTCGCAATCCAAATTCATTTAGCGCGGGCTCATTAATTACATTTTGTAAAAAACAACCTGCTTTAAGTTGGCTCTTGGTCAAATTATCAGAAAGAGCTTCAAAATAACTTTGCAGCTTATTTAAGCCGGGCTCATCATTGTATAAGGGTCGCAAGGAAGGCAAAAAAACTGAATCAGCATAGTGCTCTACGGTTTGAATGAAGAGGGCTTTCTTGTCCCCATAAGTCGCATAAATACTAAACCGGTTAATCCCCATCACTTCAACCAGCTGTTGCATTGAAGTACCATCATATCCATGGTGCCAGAATTGCTCCATTGCTAATGATAATTTCTCTTCAGGATCAAATGCTTTAGTTCTTGCCACTGACTCACTCCTTATTAAAAAAGCGAGTATAACATGAAAAATAATAATTGACTGTTCATTCAGTTATCACTTAATATATCTGAACACTCATTCTGAAACTAAGGAAGTTTATGAAACTTTATCAGACAACTCAGGCGCCAAATGCCAGAAGAGTTCGCATGTTTATCCATGAAAAGGGAATATCAGTAGAAAAAGTAGAATTAAATTTACAGGAAGGTGATAATCTCAAAAATGAGTTTCTTGATAAAAATCCCTTTGCAAAAGTACCGGTTCTTGAGTTAGATGATGGGAGCTTAATTTCAGAATCAATTGCAATTTGTCGTTACTTTGAGGAGATTCAACCCAGTCCTGCTCTATTTGGCACTACTGCTCTAGAAAAAGCACAAATAGAAATGTGGCAAAGACGCGCAGAACTTCATTTCTTAATGCCAACCGGCATGGCATTTCAGCATTGCTCAGGTTATTTTAAAGATCGCATGACCCCCAATCAGGCATGGGGTGAAGACTGCATAAAATCTGCCTACAAATTCTTGAAATTAGTTGATGTTCACCTGTCTGATAATGACTACCTGGCTGGTGATCAATTTAGTATTGCTGATATAACGATGCTCTGTGCACTCGACTTTGGGCGGGTAATAGAAATAAGACTCAATGAAAAACATGCTGCGATAAAACGTTGGTACGAAAAGGTTTCTTCTCGCGCTAGCGCATCTGCTTAAGCAATTCAAAAAATTTTCAGGCTATAAGCCTTGTACGGTTATAGCCCTGTTCAAAGTTTGGGTGCTGGATATTGCATTAGTTAATTACCCAGCTATCGACCAGGTGACACTGGAAGAATGAAACTATGCAACTATGAATGCTGTTTGTCTGGTAAATGGATTAACTGAGAAACTCAAAAAAAGGCATAAATCACAGCGCTAATCATTAAAACCGCAAAAGTAATTCGAACGACTCTCGCATGCAAGGGATGCTTGAATATTGGTTTCAATAATCCACCAAAACATAACCATAAAATATCAACAACTGTCGCAACAAATAAACAAGTTAGTCCTGTCGCTGTATAACTCAACCAGATGTCGGAAAATGGCAACAAAAACTGTGTAAAAATAGCGAGAAAGGCCGCATAGGCTTTGGGATTTAATAAATTGAGAATAAAACCATCTTTAAATTGCGGAGCGCAATGAGAAATATCGTTTGAGATTGTCGGAGCCGTTGCGATTTTATAAGCGATATAAACTATATATGCTGCGCCAATCAATTGACAGACAATTTGCAGATTTGGAAATGCTGAAAATAGCGCGGTTAGCCCGACACTCGCTCCGACAATAGCAAAACTCAGCCCAAATAAGATGCCGATTAAAAAAGGAATACCTTTTCTTATCCCATAGGTTGCACCTGTTGCAGCGAGTGCTAATGGTGCCGGACCAGGAGATCCAAGAAGTAACCCTGTCGCAACTATCAACGATATTACCGGTTCAAATAACACTATTTTCTCTTTCTAACCATAAGTTCGTATTTATGATTTTTGTTAGCTCTGATTAGGCTGATATTCTGCTCCCCTTAACCAAAGATTTTTTAATTAGCTCGCATAACATTGATAGTGCAATTACATTGATGATAAATAAAAGAAAGCGAGTGAATTAAAATTAACAAAAATAATTAGAGCGCCATAATAGCAGATTCTAATATTGTTTTTCGACCAAACCGGGTTATATTAATATTGCCAGATAAGACTGAGTGATGATAAGGTT
>CBDUHU010000562.1:0-3157 GCA_965366725.1 uncultured Kangiellaceae bacterium | reverse complement strand
GTTAGTTTGAATTACATTACCCATGATAAATCTCCTAAACCTTTGATATTCAATCCAATAGATTGAAATTACAAAGTGCTTAAAAAGTAAGATAATTTGCTAGTCTGAGAAACTAATTAATTATCCGTGTCTGTCGTTTTATCAAATCTACCCCTGAGAAGGGTTGGACTGACAAAGCAGTGTGGTAGAAATGTTGTTATACATTGTTACCGTTTCGTTTGATTAGGGTTTAACAGAAATGAAATTTTAGAAAAACCATCGCCTGAGAAACAATAATCCGGTGAACCGCTGAAAGCTGAGAACATTCTGCGTTCAATAAGGGTATCGGCCTTAGAAAAGCGGACTTTACTATTTATTGCATTAAATCTGTAAAGAGATGCTGTTTGGCGACTAACGAATTGATTTAGTTACTTTTTGAGGCGTTAAATAAAGATCCGCATTGATCGCGGATCTTTATGTTTGCACCTAAAGTTGTCGTACGGTAGGGGCTCTTTCGGCTTTCATGGTACTACCCTTGAATGAGTGATAGTACAGACTGGCTTGAGGCATTTGCCTGAGCCAGAATGGATAAGCCTGCTTGCTGGAGTACCTGGCTTTTAGATAGTTCCGCTGTTTCAGCAGCATAATCAGTATCTCTAATCCGCGAACGGGCGGCTGATGCATTCTCAATAATACTACCAAGGTTAGAAATAGTACTGGAGAATCGATTTTGAACCGCACCCAAATCAGCTCGTTGTGCATCAATTTTAGTAACTGCCGCGTCGAGCACATCTAATGCTGCTTGCGCTCCAAGGTAGGTTGAGATATCGATACTTTGAACCGAATCAAAACTGCTGGTTGAAGCAGCTAATGCAAATACTTCAGTGCTTGCTGTAGCTGTTGTGATTTGTCCTTTGGAACTGGCTAGTGAGACAGTTCCGACAGAATTACCTATCACAGTTCCACCTTCGGTCAATACACTGCCGCCGAGGGTAATACTTTCATTTGATGCGCCATCTATGGCAAACGCTGAGAGTGCAATATCGGCCCCATCAACCGTTGATAAAGTTAAACTGGACAGGTTGTTTGGATCAGAAAAAGTAGCAGTAACGCCTGTTGCCAGAGCAGAACCATTAATTGCAGCTGCAATTGATGAAAGGTCATTAGGGTTGGTTATGGTTGCTGATATAGCGCTACCATTTAAGGTGAAAGTAGCAGTCCCATTGCCGTTACCTGAACTGGTTAATGCTGATAAGGTTGTGCTATTACTGGCGGTTGCGGTAATTCCAATTCCATTAGCTGCGACATTAATCGCTGCCGCTATATCTTTAGCACTTGAATCTGCCGCATAGGAAATATTTGCGGCGGTACCTCCTTCGAGTGTGGTTAGCGAGAGGTCGGTCTCCGCGGCAACTCCATTGGCAACAGTTGATACGGTGGTTCCTAATATAGTACCTGCGGCAACCAGTACGTTACTGCCAAGAGATGTCGCTCTTGCGTCGGAAATGCTAATCGCAATTGTCTCATTGGCTTGAGCGCCAACTTGAATGTTTCTATTGGCGAAAGTACCATCAAGTAACGATGTACTGCCAAAAGTTGTGGTGTCGGCAATACGTCCCAGTTCTTGAACCAACTGGGTTACTTCGGCCTGAAGTGCTGCACGCTCACTGGGACCGTTAACATCTGAAGCCGACTGGATGGACAATGAGCGGATACGCTGCAGAATATTGGTCGATTCCTGTAATGCTCCCTCTGCCGTCTGGGCGAGAGAAATACCATCATTTGAATTTCGAATCGCGACTCCCAGGCCATTGATTTGAGAAGTCAGGTTATTTGAAATTTGCAATCCGGCTGCATCATCTTTTGCACTATTAATACGTAATCCAGACGATAATCTTTGAAATGTTGTACCCAAAGATGAGTTAACGTTAAAAAGACTACGCTGGGCATTTAAAGAAGAAACATTTGTTGATAATACGTTTCCCATTTTATTTACTCCTTAATCAAACGCTTTAAAACAACATCGGGCGGTCAGAGGCTGGCGCTGTTGATAAAGCACAAAAAAGTTAACTAAAAAAATAATTGGGAAAGAAAAACTGAGAATAAATCTTTCGGTTATTAATCAACCGTCTGAGAATTGGTGATTGTCTTTAAAATTGACTCTGAGAAATCATTCTTAAAGCGAATGGGATTGAGAATTCCCGTTCAACCAGTGTATCGGCAAGCAATTATTCGACTTTAAAAAAAAATCATTTTTATTTAAATTAAAGAAATTTTAACATGGAAAGTTGGCATATCTATTGCTTTGTTAAAATCAGCCAATATAAATATTAGTAAAGAATGTCATTACCCATGATAAATCTCCTGGTAGCTATATCGGTCACGTTCTTCGGAACATTGCTTTAGTTTAAGTTATTGGTTGCTGAGAACAGCTGATAATAAGGGCTAAGGCGCGAAGATTAAAAGCACGTGGTTGCTGAGAACAATCACTTTGCATTTAACTTCTGTCGTACGGTAAGGGGTCGTTAAGCGACCCCTTTTCTTTTTCCGGTGGCAATCTAATTCCCAAAAATGTGGCAAGCTTTTGCCTACTCTAATTACAGAAATAAGCCATCAAAACCTGGTAAATTCTTATAAACTCAAGTTTACCCCTTCAATCTTGTTTCGCTAAAGGCTTCCAATATTAATTTATTACTGGTTTCATTCTCGTAGACGATAAGATTGTTGCTGAGTGGTAGTTTGGTTTGCGGGGGGAATCTCAAATTGCAATGCGTTATTTGGTCAAATCACTCATCGAAGCAGAGTATTGTTATTCCTCCAGTTGCTTGAGTTGGACAGCTATTAAACCTATCTGGATGAAATTCATACATTTATTGATCTTCTTTATTATTGATTTGAGATAGAAAGAAAGAAAAAATTGCACTATCTAATCGAGTTTATTATTGTCTTGCAGAATTAAAGTTATTGGTGTTTTAAATAAGCGAAAAGCATATCAAATTTAAGTTAATATAATATTTTTTTTATGAATGTCTTATCTGGTTTTTGACAGTCAAAAGAAATACTGACAATTCTTTGACAAAACCTTTTTCCTTGTCTAAAACTATATCTAGCTTACTAATTTTAAACATTTTTTGATTATTTCTTATGCACAAGTGAGAACATGGTTATTTTTCAGGAA
>CBDUHU010000561.1:0-3177 GCA_965366725.1 uncultured Kangiellaceae bacterium | reverse complement strand
TGTAAACATGGGAATTAAACAAACAATCGACAATACCCGCATCTCAACTCTTGCTTATGCATTATGGTTAACAGAAGAGTCTGATAGTTCAGAAACTCCTCAGGTTTGTTTAAGAGATCTTTCTTTATCCTGGTTGCGGTTTGGTTATCAAGGCCCGGTAATTGAATCAAATTCAATTAATACTATTCTAAGTCAGGCAATTGAAAACGAATACCAATGGTGCTTTATCCAGACTCCCGGTAATATTATTTCCGAAGACTGGATGTTACCCCACTGGCAAAAAGCTGATTTTCATACATCTCTGAAACAACTGACGAGTAAAGAGGACTTTCTGGTTAGTGCAAATATTATTGCCACAGATGATTATTTTTCTTTGGATTGTTCCTGTTTTCTGGTCAACCTGTCTCACTACAAAAATATGGGATATCCTGATTTTGGATTTGCTCAGCAAACAAAGACTACCTTATATAAACCACAAGTATTCACCCAGCCATCCAGTATAGCGAGCAGACAGATCACCCGCCTTCAGCCATTGAAAGATTACGATGAAAACTCAATCAACCAATCAGCCATAACAGAAGAGTTTCACCGGGTAAAAAGCCAGACTCAGGTAGCTCAATCAGGCTGGGGGTTTATCGACGCATCATTGCGTCATGGTTTAGCCATCCAACAACTGCCTGAAAATATCTATACAAAACAACTCTCTTTAACCAGTAAGTTAAATAGCACACCGGTAAGTGAACTGACTAATCAAACAGCAAACCCAGATAAAAACGATACAAACTATCTTCAACAAAATTTCTTAAGCGGTGTTGCTAATCAGATCTCACGCGGACGTCATGGTGTCTTTCTCTGGAATATTGAATCCTACGCAGATTTGCCGGTAACAACAGATCTAACCATCGAAAAAAAGATTAATACCCTCTCTAATCTATATTGTGTCGCCGCGGGCTTTAAGCCCAACATGTTATTAAGTCGTCATGGATTTTCTGCAGATACCAGAGTTGTCTTTTTTGACTATAGTCAACAGGCTTTAACCATTCGTAAAGTACTTATTAACGAGTGGGATGGGTTTGATTATCCCGATTTTTGTCGATATTTGATTCAGCGTTTTTCATCGGAAGAAACTTTTTATCAATTATGGAACGGTTTAAAACCCGAGCAAATCGATTGGGATGACGTTACCATTTTATGGAAAAACGAACTGCTCAATTGGGGGGGGGAATATAAATTTCAGCAACAATGGAAAGCACAACAAAGACTAAACTATCAATTTGTTCACTGTGATCTAGTCAATAATCCCTCACCATTACTGGAAAAAATCAACGAGCAGGAAAACTCTGCTATTTGGTGGAGCAATGCCTTTTTTACTATTTCCAGTAATTGGTTACTCAGTATTGAACAACGAAAACAACTTTTTAGTCACTGGATTAACCAACTTGCTCAAAAAGCTCCTGACTGCATGATTTATGGTGCGGATCATAATAATGCCCCGCTTAATAATATTACCGCAGCCCAATACTTAAACCAATTAAATGAACGTAAAAAAAGTAACCTGATCGATGAGTTGACTCCTAATAATCAGACTTCGCGTCCACTCCGATTTTAAACTAAAACTTGTAAGGACCCAGATAATGCTTCTTCAATTTGCGTCAAAAGATGAACAACAGAAAAACTCAAAAAAAGAAATATTCCAGCGTCATCGAGGACCGGTTACATCTGTTTGTCAGGTCCCGAATAGCTCAAAGGTAATTACTTCGGCCTATGATGGGGCTGTCGCTATTTTTGATACTGATACTCACGAAGTTGAGTTACTCGGTTATCACCAACATCTGGTCAACCGTGTTTCAGTCGATCGAAATGGACTGCTTGCAGCTTCCTGTTCTTCCGATTTTAATATTCATCTCTGGGACTTAAAAAGTAAGCAATTAATTCGAGTGCTTAGAGGACACAATGATGATGTAGAAGACTTTATATTTATCGATCAACATCGCGGAGCATCAGTTTCCCGAGACTTGAGAGTATTAATCTGGAACTTGCAAACAGGTGCTATAGAGCAGACATTACTTGGACACGAACAGGATGTCTTATCTGTTAGTTATCTTGACGGAAAACTTTATACTTCCGGTGATGATATGACTTATCGCATCTGGGATCTCGCCAGTGGTCAGTTAATAAAGACATTGGGTCCATTTGATACCGAAACCGATACCTGTGCAATTGATCCTATCTATCGACGTGCACTATTAGGTTGTGATGATGGACTGATCCGCATTTTTGATATCGACAGTGGAGAATTGATAGACACGATTAATGCACATAAAGCGGGAATCAAAAAAATCGCTTGCTCACCGCTTAATGGAAACATCCTCTCTGCGGCTTATGATCAAAATATTATTATCTGGGACGCCGCCAGTCTGACCAAAAAAATGCACCTTGAACACCGTGCAAATACCTGGGAACGTTCATTCAACTGGTCAAATGACGGACGCTGGATTTATGCAGGGACATTTGATGGCACTCTATTAAAGTGGAATGCTCAAAATGGCAACTATATGGCTCAGTATGGCGCTGACAATAATGATGAAGATACAACTACAATAGCTGGAAATGCCTGCTTTAATGATGTCGCTCTACTCAAAGAGAGCACCATTGCCGCAGTTAGTGATGATGGTTTTGTTCGAACCGGAAGACTTTCTGCAAAAGAAGCAGTCTGGCAACATATTCATACCCCGGAAAGTGGCCGGATTCTAATGAATGCAATCACCACCCAATCGATAAAAAACCCTCAGAATAATCAATCTTCAATAGAAATTATTACAGGTACTCACGAACAATCTCTGCAAAGTTATAGCTATGGTGCCGGAGGGTTAAAACAAACATTGCAAGTTGATCTTGAACAAGGCCCGATTAACTGTGTACGAGTATCAGAGCAGGCTGATTTTGATGGACAGTTTCTGGTCGCCTGTTATACAGGTATCATTTTAAGAGTCGATAGAAGTGGCCAGGTATTAACCGAAATTGGTTTACATCAGAATGCTGTTAAAGCGCTTGCTTTACATCCAAATAAGCCGATTGGAGTGAGCTGTAGTGCTGATGGAGGTCTGATATCCTGGGATTTTGATGGAAAATTGCTCCAGCATTGGCAGCAGGAAATTGTGTTGTTGCAAAACCTTC
>CBDUHU010000560.1:0-3181 GCA_965366725.1 uncultured Kangiellaceae bacterium | reverse complement strand
GAATACACGCACTGCATTTGCAACGTTTCTTCGCGCAAACCAATTATATTGGAATGCAACAACCAACTATAACCAAGGTGCTTGTGGTGTAGAACTGGCTGCCGCCGATCTTGGTTATCAAGTGACTGATATAACCAATGCGATGGCCACTGTTGGGGTGGTTTGCAACAACTAGTGGCAACCTTATCAGACAGGATTGTCAAATCAGAAATGACACGCCGGTTGCAAGCTGATATAAGCTAAACAACAAACGAACCCAAAGGTTCGTTTGTTGAATTTTTAACCGGAAGTATATGAGCAGTTTTAATCTAACTGCTCAGTATCAAATTAGCTAAAGAGATTTATTCTCGTTCAATAATTAAGGCAATTCCCTGACCAACACCAATGCACATAGTACAAAGTGCATATCGACCTTTATTTCTTTGTAATTCGTAAGCTGCGGTAGTGACTAACCGAGCACCACTCATTCCCAATGGGTGTCCTAAAGCGATCGCTCCACCATTTGGATTAACTCGCTCATCGTTATCTTTAAGTCCCAGTTCCCTTAATACAGCCAACCCCTGTGCAGCAAACGCTTCATTGAGTTCTATAACATCCATTTGCTCAAGGGTTAGTCCTGTATTTTTTAATACTTTACGACTAGCTTCAACCGGACCAATTCCCATAATTCTTGGTTCCAATCCCGAGGTTGCCATACCGACAACTCGCGCCAAAGGTTTTAGCCCCTGCTTTTCGATCTGATCTTCAGCCACTAACAATAATGCACAAGCGCCATCATTTATCCCGGAAGCATTTCCAGCAGTTACAGTTCCATCTTTTTTAAATGGCGTTGCCAATTTAGCAAGCCCTTCAATAGTGCTGGGACGTGGATGCTCGTCAACAGAAAACTCCCGACTTTCTTTTCGATTAACTTTAACCGTTACAGGTACAATCTCTTCGTCAAAAATTCCTTTTTCCTGTGCCTGTTGAGTTTTTTCCTGAGTATTAAAAGCAAACAAATCCTGATCTTCACGACTGATATTAAATTGTTCCGCAACATTCTCTGCTGTTTCCGGCATACTATCGACACCATACAACTCCGCCAGTTTCTTATTAACGAAACGCCACCCCATAGTTGTATCAAAAATTTCTGCTTTTCGTGAAAAAGCTGATTCCGCTTTTGGCATAACCAATGGCGCTCGTGACATTTGCTCTACCCCACCTGCAATTGCCATTGATTGCTCTCCACAAGTGATAGCTCGGGCGGCTATACCGATAGCATCCATTCCAGAACCACAAAGTCGATTGACCGTGACAGCCGGTACCGATTTTGGCAATCCTGCAAGCAAGCCACTCATTCGAGCGACATTGCGGTTATCTTCCCCGGCCTGGTTTGCGCAACCATAGTAAACATCATCGATACTTTGCCAGTCGACCTGCGGATTTCTTTCCATAAGCGCCTTGATCGGAATAGCGCCTAAATCATCAGCCCTGGTTTTTGCCAAAGAACCACCAAAACGTCCTATTGGTGTTCTTACCGCATCACATATATATACTTTTTTCATGGTTAAACCTTTTACTAAAATTAAATTGGTTGTTACGTTATCAACCTATTGCTCAAGCCGAGCTACTTTTACTAATCAGCTTTGAACGCATCATTGCAATGACTTTGCTATCCTGATTAGTAACCTTTACATCGCAGAAAATATTTCGACCATTACTCAAGGTAACTGTTGCTGTGGCAGTCAATCGATCGGCCAGTTTTGCTGGCGACAGATAATCAATCATATTACTACTGGATAGATTCAACTTTCCTTTTTCAGCACAAGCAAAAGCACTTGCGGTATCAGCTAATGTAAATACGAAGCCTCCATGACAAATGTGATAACCATTGGTCATTTTTTCAGTGACTAACATAGTAAGCACGCAACAATGTTGTGTATTTTGCAATAATTCAATTCCCAATAATTGAGATGCAGGATCATTGGCTAATAATTCGTCGACGATTGTCATAAACTTTTTAAAACTGATACTCGCTGATAATAGTTATTTGCCTTTAAACTCAGGTTCACGCTTCTCCATAAATGCAGAAACACCTTCTCGATAATCGTGACTACGTCCAAGATGTTGCATCGCTTTACGTTCTCTTTCTAATTGCTCATTCATTGAAAAGTCAAAAGATGTGTGAACCAATTGTTTAATATTAGCCAGGGCTTCAGTCGGTTGTTTCGCCAGATAATTTGCTAGTTCAGAGGTTTCACCAGCTAATTGTTCATCATCGACAACCTGATAAATTAACCCCCATTGTTCTGCCTGTTCTGCTTTAAGCTTATTCCCAAGCATTGCGAGCGCCTTGGCTCTTGGCAATCCAATTGCCCGGGCAAAATGCCAGGAACTTCCTGAATCAGGGACCAGGCCAACCTTGGCAAATGACAATATAAAAGAGGCAGAACGAGCCGCTACGACTATATCGCAAGCCATCACTAAACTGGCGCCAGCACCAGCAGCTACCCCATTTAGTGCACAGATTACCGGCATTTTTAAATTGGTAATTCTTCGAATCAGAGGATTATAAAACTTTTCCACTGACATTCCTAAATCCGGTACTTCCTGATCAGCACTAACAGCGCGATCGCCTAAATCCTGACCAGCACAAAACCCTCTGCCCGCTCCAGTTAATAATAGACACCTGGTAACATTATCAGTCGCAATATCATCTAACGCCGCTTGAAGTTCCTCATGCATTTGGACATTAAAGCTGTTTAACCGCTCAGGTCGGTTCAAAGTTAGTCGGGCAACGCCGTCGGTTTTCTCTAAAACAATTGTTTGGTACATATCCATGCCTCATTTATAATTCATTCAATCCGCTGAAACTTCGCTCAGCACATTAATATTTTGGAGAAGATCAAGTGCCAATTTACGCAATCGACAATTTTGTTCCTGTCATTAAAAAAAATACTTATGTTCACCCCAGCGCCGAAATTATAGGCGATGTTATCATTGAGGAAAACTGCTTCATTGGCCCTTGTGCTGTTTTACGGGGTGACTTTGGTCGTATCCACGTATCTCATCACAGTAATATTCAGGACAATTGCGTACTACATAGCTTTCCCGACAAAGACTGCTTTCTGGAACCTTACAGTCACATCGGCCACTGTGCAGTATTACACGGCTGTCGGATTGGCGAAAATTCATTAATTGG
>CBDUHU010000559.1:0-3200 GCA_965366725.1 uncultured Kangiellaceae bacterium | reverse complement strand
AAATTATTACTGATACAATCACTAATTCTGGTTTTCTCGCCACGCAATAAGCCAGCAAAAGCATACTCTGAAAGACTATCAGGAATAGGAGTTACAGCCCCAAGAATAGTTGCAGGGTCAGCACCAAGCGCAACACTAACGGGAAAGGGCTTACCGGGAAATTCTTCTTGCCAGCTCTTAAAATCTAGCGCGCCACCACGATGCGATAACCAACGCATAATAAGCTTATTCTTAGCGATCACTTGCTGTCGGTAGATTCCAAGATTTTGACGCTTCTTTTCTGGTCCCTGGGTAATAACTAGCCCCCATGTTATCAGAGGCGCAGCATCACCAGGCCAACATGTTTGAATCGGAATATTTCCTAAATCAACATCCTCAGCTTCAATAACAACCTGTTGGCATTCAGGCTTTTTAACCAGCTTGGGACTCATGTTCAATACTTGTTTAAACAGTGGTGCTTTATCCCAGGCATCTTTAAACCCGGCAGGTGGTTCAGGCTCTTTTAAAAAAGCAAGTAGCTTTCCAACTTCGCGCAATTGAGAAACATCTTCACAGCCCATTGCAGCAGAAACTCTTCTAGTGGAACCAAATAAATTAGCAACCACCGGAACCTGGTGTCCTTTTGGATTTTCGAATATTAAAGCAGGACCATCGGCACGCAGTACTCGATCAGCTATTTCGGTCATTTCAAGATAGGGATCAACTGGAATGCTAATCCGTTTTAGATCACCTTGTTTTTCAAGGTGATCTAAAAAGTCCCTCAAATCTTTATACTGGATTGTTTGAGAAAACATTAACCAGGATATCTATTTACGTTTCATTGAATTAAAGAAATCTTCGTTTGTTTTGGTCAACGAAAGCTTATCAACAAGAAACTCCATTGCCTCGATTTCTTGCATAGGGTGTATGATTTTACGCAAAATCCACATTTTTTGAAGTTCTTCAGCTGAGGTCAACAAGTCTTCTTTACGAGTGCCAGACCGGCTAAAATTAATCGCAGGGAATACTCGTTTTTCTGCAATCTTTCTATCAAGATGCAATTCCATATTACCGGTTCCCTTGAACTCTTCGTAAATAACTTCATCCATTTTAGAACCAGTATCAACCAGTGCGGTTGCAATGATAGTTAAACTACCACCTTCTTCAATATTACGTGCAGCACCAAAAAATCTCTTCGGACGCTGCAATGCGTTTGCGTCAACACCACCCGTTAGAACTTTACCTGAAGACGGAATAACGGTGTTATAAGCTCGTGCCAGACGAGTGATCGAATCAAGTAAAATGATGACATCTTTTTTGTGCTCAACCAGTCTTTTTGCTTTTTCAATAACCATCTCAGCTACTTGAACGTGACGGCTTGCCGGCTCATCAAAAGTTGATGCAACCACTTCTCCACGAACTGAGCGTTGCATTTCAGTTACTTCTTCCGGCCGTTCGTCAATTAACAGGACAATCAACACGCAATCAGGATGATTTGCAGCTATGGACTGTGCAATATTTTGCATCATCATTGTTTTACCCGCTTTAGGCGGAGAAACAACTAGTGCACGCTGTCCTTTACCAATTGGCGATGCCAAATCAATAACCCTGGCGGTAATATCTTCGCTAGAGCCGTTTCCTCGCTCCATCACCATACGCTGGTCCGGGTGTAATGGCGTCAAGTTTTCAAATAGAATTTTATTTCTTGCATTTTCAGGACTATCAAAATTAATCTCATTAATTTTCAATAATGCAAAATATCTCTCTCCATGCTTAGGTGGCCTAATTTTGCCAGAGATTGTATCACCAGTTCGCAAACTGAAACGTCTTATCTGACTTGGTGAAACATAGATATCATCAGGTCCAGCCAGGTAGGAAGAACCTGCATTTCTTAAAAAACCAAATCCATCGGGCAGAATTTCAAGAACACCATCCCCAAAGATATCCTCTCCGCTTTTTGCATGGTTTTTGAGTATCGCAAATATAATGTCTTGCTTGCGCATACGTGCAGCATCGTCAAGGCCTGCCTGTTTGGCCATTTCGCTAAGTTTGGTTGCGGAAAGCTGTTTAACTTCGGTTAGATTCATAAGATTACTTTAACTGTTAAGAATGGAATGATAGAAATTGATTAAACGTAAAATCCTGTTAGATAAGAATTTGGATTTACATTGATTAAATTTACCTGTTATTTGAAATCTGGTTTTTCGACATTAAATCAACTGTAATACTATAGGTGCTTGGCACGCCAGCTCTTGATATATTTCTACTTTTTACTACTAACTTTTGCTGACTACAGGAATAATGGCAATTAGAATATTTTCTACTTTATTAGATATCACCTGCTCATTTTAAGGATCAGGGAACCCCCTTACTGAGCTATTATCTGAAAAGTAGCACTAAAATAATTAATTGTCCAATTTTTTACTCAAATCATTAACTAATATAAGATTTTGGCAGGATTATTCAATATTACTCCAGGGTTTGCTACTTATTGATACAAACAAACCCTGAAGTTGGCAGCTAATGGAGCGACTAAATATTTGTGTCAAGAAATGCCGCTAATTGAGATTTACTGACGGCTCCAACCTGTTGTGCTTCAACCGCACCATTTTTAACTAAAATTAATGTAGGAATGCCGCGCACACCATATTGTGGTGCAGTTGCCTGATTTTCATCAATATTCAATTTACCTATTTTGACTTTACCGGCATACTCTTCTGCTAATTCATCAAGAATTGGCGCAATCATTTTACAAGGACCACACCACTCCGCCCAAAAATCGACCAATACCGGTAAATCTGACTTAAGAACTTCCGACTCAAAAGTATCATCGGTCAATTGAACAATATTATCGCTCATGAATTATTTTCTCCTAAAAAACACCATTCGCCCACACTCAAGGTAAGTGCTATCATGCGGGATTGATTTATTTATGATCATTGGGGTCTATTTTGCAGCCAGTTGCCGCAAGTTGCAACCTACAGATAGCAAATAGCAACACAATTTAAAGGAACCTAAACCATTATGGTTACCCATTTATCGGAAACTGCATTTAAAAACATGGGGTTACACCCTAAATTATTAAGTGCCCTGGATTCTCTTGGTTATGAGTATGCAACGCCTATTCAAGCAGAGGCCATTCCACTTTTACTCAATTCGCAAGATGTGGCGGGACAGGCACAAACAGGAACAGGTAAAACAAATGCTTTTTTATTAGCAAT
>CBDUHU010000558.1:0-3207 GCA_965366725.1 uncultured Kangiellaceae bacterium | reverse complement strand
TATGAGAAAAGAATACTTCTCGAGGTTGCGGACAGATATATCCTGCGGTTACTGCAATCGTTCGAATATCCTTAGCGCGACATGCTTTAGCAACATCGATAGCATATTCGTGAAAAATAACAGGATCGTTATAAGTGAATGCGACACTACGGCAATTATAAGCTTCTGCAACCTGTGCAATTTTTTCAGGTGTGGCATAAGATGCCAGCTTGTCCATCTCTTTGGACTTACTGATATCCCAGTTCTGACAAAATTTACAACTAAGATTACAACCTGCAGTACCAAATGACATCACCGGCGTTCCCGGTAAAAAGTGATTGAGCGGCTTCTTCTCCACCGGGTCAATACAGAAACCACTTGAACGTCCATAAGAGGTTAGCATCAGTTGGCCATCAATATTTTGGCGAACAAAACACAGCCCTCTTTGCTCAGGTTTTAATCGGCAGAATCGTGGACAGAGATCACATTGAATACGCTCTCCATCTATAACATGCCAGAATTGAGTTTTATGATGAAATAACGACATTCTTATAGCATGGACTTTATTTCAAAAATTACAACTATTTAGCACTGGACATAGGAAAAATCTCATGCCGAGAAAAAGCTATTTATTAAGTGCATAAGACATGCCAGGAAACC
Organism: uncultured Kangiellaceae bacterium; assembly: GCA_965366725.1. Lineage (GTDB taxonomy): Bacteria > Pseudomonadota > Gammaproteobacteria > Enterobacterales > Kangiellaceae > Aliikangiella. The sequence goes on along the minus strand of CBDUHU010000558.1, from coordinate 2,568 downwards.
GCTTATATTTTTGATTTAAATCAGCATGAAAATTATTTTTTAGCGTAGGATAACTATTGGTGGTAGTTTTTTCTCCACCGATATTTTTCTAGTTTCGCCAACAAAGGAGGTTTGATTATGAGCATTGTAAGATGGAATCCTTTCAGAGAACTCGACAACTACTTTCATCCAGAAGCAAGTCTGCTTGCCAATTCTGATTTCAACAAGCAGACGAAAAACTGGAAGCCGCTGGTTGATGTCACTGAAGACTCTGGTGAATATCTGATTAAAGCAGAACTTCCAGAAGTCAAAAAAGAAGATATAAAAGTTGTTACTGCTAATGGTTTTTTAACCTTAAGTGGTGAACGCCGTTTCGAAAAAGAAGATAAGAAACTTCATACTATGGAACGTTTTTATGGAAGCTTTGAAAGGAGTTTTAATCTGCCTGATGATATTGATGAAAATAATATCAAAGCAGATTTTAAAGATGGGCTTTTGACCCTTCATTTAATAAAAACGGAAACATCACCTTCACAGAAAAAACACATTCCTGTAGATTAACCACTTAATCCAGTATCAGACTGCTATACTCAACTAGCAGTCTGATAAGTTAATAAAAGCAATTTCTATTTACTTATCTTGGAACAATCAAAGAGGTAAATATTAGTGTCAATAATTAGACCACCAGCTGTTGCCGGAAGTTTTTATCCGCAAAACCCTGAGCAACTTCGCTTGCAGGTCGAACAATTTTTAGCAAATGCTTGTAGTGAGAAAATCGACACTCTAAAAGCACTGATTGTTCCGCACGCAGGATACCTGTTTTCCGGTTCGACGGCGGCAGAAGCCTATGTGCTTCTTAATCATTTGAAAAAGCAATTTAATCGAGTGGTGATTTTGGGTCCGGCACACAGAGTTTGGCTAAAAGGAATGGCTATTCCACAAAGTGACTGGTTCGCAACACCGTTAGGTAACATAGAGTTAGATAAAGTTGCATTAAATGAACTTGGTAAACATCCACAGGTTAATTATTCAGATCAAGCTCACCAGTTTGAACATTCTATTGAGGTTCAACTACCATTTATTCAACAAACACTAGAAAAAATCAAACTCATTCCAATTGTTGTTGGTGATCTGGAAACCAGTGAAGTACTGAAAGCCATAGAGTCTTTCTGGAAAGACCCCAATACACTCCTTATTATCAGTACAGATTTGAGTCACTTTAAAAATGATGCCGATGCGCGTAAGATTGATTGTGAAACTTCACGACTAATAGAACAATATGACTACCAGTCAATTAACCCGGAAATGGCTTGTGGGAGCACTCCATTAAAGGGACTACTTAAGCTGGCAAAAATTACGTCGAAGCGGATAAAAAGATTAAAATTAACTAACTCAGGTAATACCAATAACGATAAAGATCGAGTCGTTGGGTACGGTGCTTATGCAATCTATTAAACATTCCCTTAAATGCAAACAGGTTTTACTCAATACTGCCCGCCATTCCATTCAATATGGACTGGTCTATCAACAAGCTCCTCAACTTGAGTTAGCTCAATACTCAAAAGAAGCGTGCGCCAATGGAGCATCATTTGTTACCTTAAAGGAAGGAAACCAGTTGCGAGGTTGTATCGGTACTTTAGAAGCTTTTCAACCTCTCATTCAAGATGTTGCAGAAAATACATTTAAAGCTGCATTTCAAGATCCAAGATTTCCACCGGTAAGTTCACTAGAAGAACCATTACTTCATATTTCAATTTCATTGTTATCTGCCCCGCAAAAAATGCAAATTGAATCTGAAGATGATTTGTTAACCCAGATATCTCCCGGAAAGGACGGTATTACGTTATGTTACAAAACTCATAGAAGTACCTATTTACCCTCTGTATGGGACCAACTACCAAAATCAGATGACTTTATAAATCAATTAAAAATAAAAGCCGGCTTGCCGGCTAACTTCTGGCATAAGGATATTGATTTTTACCAATACCGATGTGAAATAATTGATTAAATCAGGGCCTATAAATTGAATCCGATATTAGAGTTTACTGCAGGCATAGGTCTCTTTCTTTTTGCCATGAAACAGCTTGAAGAGTCACTAAAAAGTTTTGCCGGAAGACACCTTCAAAACCAGATCACTCATCAGACAAGTACCAGACTAGGCGCGATTACCACAGGAACGGTTGCAACAGCATTGTTGCAAAGTAGTTCGTTGGTAGGATTAATTGTACTCGCCCTGTGTGGTGCTGGGTTATTGCCGTTGTTTAACGCAATTGGCGTGATGCTGGGGGCTAATCTAGGTACTACCTTGACAGGTTGGTTAGTCACCTTTATTGGTTTTAAACTCGATCTTGGTAAATTTTCATTACTCATTCTGGGAATTGCCGCATTATTTAATGTTTTTGCAACCAACAAAAAACTTTCACAACTTTCCGCTGTGGTCGTGAGTGTAGGAATACTATTAATTGGCCTTGAACTAATGAAAAGTTCAACCGAAGGTGTGGCCGAACTGGTTAACATTGAACAATTTAAAAATCACTCTGTTGTATATTTCTTACTACTGGGCATTTTGCTTTCCGCAATTATTCAGTC
>CBDUHU010000557.1:0-3216 GCA_965366725.1 uncultured Kangiellaceae bacterium | reverse complement strand
CCGATAACCAATCTTACGTCCATTTATTTCATTTGCAGTTTTAGTGATAACATTAATCACGCCAGCAAATGCATCGGCTCCATAAACCGCTGAACCGGGTCCACGGATCACTTCAACACGCTCAATTGCTTCAGTTGGCATTCCGCCCCACAATTGAGAACGATTACCCGTAAACATATTGGTGACAGGAACACCATTGATCAACATTAAAACTTGTGGGTTAAAAGTACTATAAACCCCTCGGAAAACATAAACTGGCGAATAGGCATTTGATATTCTTGACACATGCAAACCAGGTACAGTCTCCAATAAGTCATCAAGATCCATAGCACCCATCCGCTGGATCTCTTGCGCGGTAATAACAGTTGCAACCGACGGAGCCTTATGAATTAGCTGCTTTGAGCCAGTTGCAAGAGAAATAAAATCTTCATCGCCATAAAAATCAGCTAACTCATCTTCAAATTCATCGTCAAACTCATCAGCGCCCCCAGAAAAAGAGGAAAAAGATAAGAGTAATAATAAAAGATAAATAAATTGGCGAATAATTAACATTGAAACCACCTTTATTTTGTTTTTATTGAAAATCAAGCCAGTCTGGGTACAACATTGATTTTGGTGTATTTTATTTAGTGTAGTAAAAATTTGCACAATAACAAACTATTACATTACCTAAGTCATTGATTTTTCACAAGTGGTAATTTTACACTAAATGTCGTTCCGACATTTAATTCACTTTCAACCTTCATTGTACCATTCATTAATTCACAAAATGTCTTTGTAATGGCCATTCCCAGCCCTGTACCTTCAAATTTTCTGGTTTGACTACCATCAACCTGGGTAAACTCCTCAAATATAAGTTGAAGCTTATCCTGAGGGATCCCCACGCCGGTATCTGAAACAGAAAAATATAAGAAATGCTTATCATTGTGGATACAAAAGCAAATTTTGCCATTACTGGTAAATTTACAGGCATTACTCAAAAGGTTGAGGAATATTTGCATCAATTTTTGTCGATCCAGCAACAAAGTCTCACTCAAACCTTTTGCATCAACTTCAATAACATTATTATTAGCGGTTGCCATTGGTTGGACCGTTTCAATGGTATCGCTAATCAGGTACTGCGTATCAACGGGTTTTAAATAAAGATCCATCCGCCCCGCCTCAATTTTGGCTAAATCAAGTATATTGTTAATTAGCGCCAGCAGATTGTGTGCAGCCCTGATACTTTTGCCAAGATCTTCAACTTGCGGATCCATACATTCAAGTTCAAGATCTTCTCTAACCAGATCGGTATAACCAATGATAGCCTGTAGTGGTGTTCTTAGTTCATGGCTGATATTGGCAAGAAATTCTGATTTATGACGACTAGCGGTTAATGCGGTATCTCTGGCAACTCGCAACTCCTGAGTTCTTATTTCAACTTCTGATTCAAGGGTATCCCGGTGCTTTTCAAGTTCTGAGTTTTGCAATTCCAGATAACTCATTAACGAATTAAACACCTTGGCCATTTGCCTGATTTCAGCCGCACCATCAATCGATGCCTTGGGGTAATTATTGGATTGCATAGCTGTTCTCATTGTTTCAGACAAATCTGACAATGGCGTTGTGAGCCGATTAACCCCCCAACTCATCAACAAGGCCAACAATATCGCAATAACGCTTCCAATTGTAATATTGCTTATACAAATTGAACGTTGAATTTGGTGCAATCCCTGCTTACCATATTCAACCAGTACATAACCAATCAATTGCTTTGATTGGATTACATCATCAGGCTCTATGGTTTCCTCATCATCAGTATCTTCAGAAAAAACCACAGGCGCACTAAAGACCCAATAATCCTCCTGCTCCTCCAGCAATTGAGTCTCATCAGATAACTTTGAGTGCTCCAGAAAAAAAGATTTTTCACTATTTTTGGTTGAGGCAACTAATAAGTCACCATCGGGCCTAAAAACAGCGACCCCGGAAATAGAGTGAAATCCGAGCGCTCTATTAATTGCTTCACGTCCATTTTCCTCACTATCCGTCAACAATGCTAAAACACTCTGGTCGGAAAAGTTACTGGTAACCTGCATTCCAGTCTTTATAGTCGACTCTCTGATTTTCAGACTTGTTTGCCATGCGGTAATAATTGAAGTGATGATGGCTAAAATTGTCGCGCTAACAAAGAAAAAACTAACTAGTTGTTTTTTAAAACTCGATTGGGACTTGAAGACTAAGTTTTTATCGAGCATTTGATATTACTCTGGGAAGGTTAATTTGAACTGCTGCTGTTGCGCAGAGCTATATTTTAGCCCCAGATGCGCAGCTGTTCTTAAATTAACCGCCAATTGTAATGAACTTAAAGCTTCAAATTGTTTCTTTTGTGGCGATTTAGCCAATGTTTGAACCATTTCCAGCAAGTGTTTACCCAGTACAAAATTGTCTGGATAAGTCGAAAATAAAGCGCCACGCTTTGCATGGGAAGGTTTGCTGGAAAAAACCACGATATCTCTCGCCCATGCTTTCTCCAGAATCATTGGTAGAGTAATTTTATCATGCGACGATACGCGATCTAATGGTAGCCAGATTGCATCAGCCTTAGAAATATTAGACTCGAACAATGTTTGATAAAATCCGATTGCCTCTTTAGTACTGGTAACTTCTATTAAATTCAGTTCTAATCCACGCTCTTTAGCCGCGCTTTTGGCCAGCTCAATCAACCAGCTGCTTCGTTGACTGTAGGCAACATGCACTTTCTTAACATCAGGTGCAACTTGTTCTAGGTAGTTAAAAAGATAGGCAGGATCAGAAATCAGACTAATCCCGGAAACACCATTAGGGCTGATTGGCAAAGCCCCAGATACAACACTAAAATCTTTGGTAAGCACTTTTGCTAACTTATAGCCTAAACGGCCGAGCACAATCACTTTGCTAATTTTAAGCTGGGTTAGCTGATTGGCAATCTCTTTGCTGTTAAACCCTTTACGTAAAACAAACTCGACCAACTCAATAGAATTTCCAGAGTCTTGGGTAGCTTGATGGCTTCCAGCAACTATTTCCTGATAGATGGAACGGTACGGCTCCTGCACTTCTGGATAAAATACTGCAATTTTATCGGCTTGAAATGCTAATACTGAGCCGTTCCCTGATAAAAATACAAAAATAAGAAAAAGAGTCCTGCTTACTTGCAAATGATGACTTCCTGAATGTCTATTTTAATAACTGATTGAATTA
>CBDUHU010000556.1:0-3222 GCA_965366725.1 uncultured Kangiellaceae bacterium | reverse complement strand
CTTTGCTGAACTTGGCATTATCATCATCATGTTTGCCCTGGGCTTTGAAGAAGATACAAATAATTTTCTAAGCAGTATAAAAAGGAGTTGGGGGATCGCTCTTTTTGGTGCAATTGCACCTTTTACAATTGCTTATTTTCTGGCAAGTGTATTTTGGAATGATTCTAACATAGCCTTATTAAGTGGCTTAGCAATGACTGCTACAGCAGTATCCTTGACCATGGTTTCTTTAAAGACAGAGGGGTTGGGAAATACACCTGCTGCCACGGGCATTATGACTTCGGCAGTGTTAGATGATATTGCATCTTTAGTCTTTGTCGCACTGCTGGTTCCGGTTGCAACCGGGGAAGCGACGGTTAGTATGACAGGGATTTTATTAATAGTAGGTAAAGCGGTTGGTTTTTTCCTTATTGTAACAGTGCTAGGTGCATGGTTATTTCCCTCAAATAGAGGATTGCATGAAAAGCTTCCATTTTTAGGTCACTTTAATCTTAGTAAAGTTTTATCGATGGGAAGAGGGGAGTATACAATCCTGTCGTTGTTATTAATTGCTGTTCTGGTTGGGTTGCTCGCCCATCATTTCGGTTTTCATCCGGCAGTTGGTGCCTATATGGCCGGGTTAATCATTCATCGCGAATACTTCGACTTTCATCATGATAGACAAGTTGATTTTTATCGTCAGGCGCGTGAAATTATCGATAATGTGGCTTTTTCCTGGATTGGACCAGTCTTTTTTGTTGCTTTAGGGACTAATCTGGTATTTGACTCGGCTTTGTTTATGTCTGTATTACCCGAATCTATATTGTTATTTGTTGCACTATTTATTGGTCAGGTAACTTCTGCTGGCGTTGCTGCCCGTTATACCGGTCATTTTGACTGGCCGCAAAGTCTGATGATAGGGTTTGGTATGTTAGGGAGAGCGGAGTTGGCCTTTGTTGTAATGAATATTGCTTACGTTCAACATCAGATTCTTTCGACTGAAGCATTTTACACATTAATGTTGACGACGTTTTTCCTTAACTGCTCGGTTCCTTTGTGTATTCGCTGGTGGAAATTTCGTTTCAACGGTAATTCAGCGACCCGGTAGGGGGTCATTGCCGTGTTACCAGTCGAATAATTGGAAATTTATGATGTCCGAACTTAACGATATGAGTTAAGGTTTGTTTGGCTTCAAAATCCACTACAAATGGTGCGGCAAAGTGTCGACTGCCATCTGCGAAAACTGCTAATAGTTGTTTATGATCAAGCGTTCTTCGACCTTGAGACTGGTTGGTTAGAGTGACTGTGGCCCATCTTTCTCCCTGATTATTACTCATCATAAGGGAATGGATGAGTTTAATATTACTTTTTGCCGGAAAAATTCTTTGAGGGTTGTCAAACTGAATCAACTCCTGCCCGATAATATGCTCGTCAGGTGTCAGTACATCTTCTGGAGGATGAGCATTGACCAAAAAATTTATTGTGAACAATAAAATTATAGAGAAAATTGATGATGGTTTGAACATTGTTTAGCTGCCGGTTAAATTTATATTTGCTGAACACTATCAGGGTTAGCTGAATTGGTGCTGAATATATGGTTTTGCCAGTTGGAAGTGGTCCAGCCAGGTTTATTTTCAACTAGAATTTCAGTTAATAGTCACCTGAATTGGTTATTTTGTGTGAAAAATAACGAGTGTGGAGGGGTTGGTGTGAATTTAGACTAAAGTTGTTTAATAAATCAGAAATTATGGGTTTCAACTAACTTAATTGCTGTCTATAATGACAGCCTCATTACCAAATCAAAAACAAATTAATCGGAGTTCACAATGCGTATCATCCTTCTTGGCGCGCCAGGCGCGGGTAAAGGTACACAAGCTCAGTTTATTATAGACAAATACAGTATCCCGCAAATTTCTACAGGTGATATGTTAAGAGCAGCAGTTAAAGCAGGCACCCCTTTAGGCCTTGAAGCAAAGGCGGTAATGGATGCAGGCAAGTTAGTATCCGATGAGATTATTATCGGTTTGGTTAAAGAGCGTGTAACTCAGGCTGATTGCGAAAATGGCTATTTACTTGATGGTTTTCCCCGTACCATTCCGCAGGCAGACGCCATGAAAGAGAATTCAATTAATGTTGATTATGTGGTTGAAATTGACGTTGCTGATGAAGAAATTATCCAAAGACTAGGCGGTAGAAGGGTACATCCTGGCTCTGGTAGAACTTATCATATTGAATACAACCCGCCTAAAGTTGCTGACAAAGACGATGTTACCGGTGAAGATTTGATCCAACGTCCTGATGACTCTGAAGCGACAGTGAAGGATCGTTTGACGGTTTATCATAACCAGACTAAACCCTTGGTAGATTACTATTCCAGTTGGGCTGATAGTGCAGAGGAAAATGCGCCGCAATATGTGACTGTACCTGGTATTGGCTCTCTGGATGACATCAAAGAATCTATTTTTAATGCTCTGGCTGATTAGTTAAGTATTATGCAGGAAGAAAAACTTGGCGTTTTACTGGTTAATCTGGGAACGCCAGTAGAGCCTAGCGCAAAAGCAGTTAGAGCTTTCTTACGAGAGTTTCTTAGCGATCCAAGGGTAATCGATTTACCCAGACTGATCTGGCTTCCCATACTTTATGGAATTATTCTTATCTTCAGGCCGAAAGTTGTTGCCAAAAATTACCAGAAGATTTGGACTAAAGAAGGTTCTCCGCTAATGCGATACTCGGTATTGCAAAAGCAGGCATTGCAATTAATGTTATCTGAGAAATCCAATTTACCGGTGAAAGTTGAGCTTGCGATGACTTACGGACAGCCTTCTATTGCTGGCTCCGTTCAAGGGCTAAAGGATTGGGGAGCTAGCCAGATTGTTGTACTGCCGCTTTACCCACAGTATTCTCATACCACAACAGCCCCAGTGACTGATCAACTTAATCGACTGTCTGATAATGAGTTTCCATATAAAGTTATTAGCGATTATCATGATGAGCGTTCCTATATCGAAGCGCTGGCATCAAGTATTGAGCCAGACTTATCCAGTGTCGATAAACTAGTTATGTCATTTCATGGTATTCCAAAAAGATATGTCGAACTGGGAGATCCTTATCAGGCTCAATGTGAAAAGACTGCTGAGTTATTAGCTAAGAGATTAGGCTTAAATGAGCAGGAATGGGAACTGGCCTATCAATCAAGAGTTGGTCGAGAAGAGTGGTTGCGCCCTTATCTGGATGAACGAATGG
>CBDUHU010000555.1:0-3228 GCA_965366725.1 uncultured Kangiellaceae bacterium | reverse complement strand
ATGCAATAGCCGACCGTGTGGTAGCAGGCGGTAATGAATTGTCTGAGGATGAAAAGATAGCTTGTAAAAACTGTGCCACCCAGCAGATAATCTCAGCAAAGTGCATCAAGTGTGGAAAACAATTGTTCGGTTCCTCTATTAAAGAAGATGCCAGTAATGTTAAAAATACAAAAAAAGCACTATTTTTTTTGAAAATTGCAGCAATTTTGCTATTTTCAGGCCTGTCTATCTACCTAATCTGGCTAAGCTAACAGCCAGGCACTTCTAACTTACATTTACTCACTAGTAAACAATCGAGTTGGCTCGTCGTACCCTTGCATATCAATGAGACGCTCATATTTTAATCCAATTTTTTCTAACACTCTAATTGAAGCAGTGTTGCTCATTGAAGTGATACCCAGAACTTTAGTGATACCAAGTTTCTGCTTTGCGTGTTCAAGTACCCCAATTCCCGCTTCAGAGGCCAATCCAACTCCCCAGAACTCAGGTTTAAGTGCGTACCCGATATCAGGATAATTCAATTCCTCTCGTTTTATTAGTCCACATAAACCCACAGGAATTTTTTTTGTTTTAAGCTCGACAAGATAAAGACCAAACCCATTAACTCGATAACTCTCTGCTGGTCCCTTATTAATGTAACCTTTTGCATCTTCGATTGTTCGAACTTTTTTATCACCAATATTTTCAATCCACGATGGTTCATTGACTAATTCCAAAATAAAAGGTGCATGTTGTTCATTAAGTTCTTTCAAGAACAATCGTTCAGTGGTGATTTTTAGCATTAATTATCTCTGTCCATAATTGAATTAAAAGAAAGACCACAGGTTTTATGCCTGATTACCTTTTCGACGAACATAAAGCACCTTTCTAACTTTGGCAACCAACCCACCATTACTGTCATTGATGTGAATATCGAAAACAGGATAGTGTTTCCCCCCTTGCTTGGTCAATCGCTTAATTTCCACCACATCGGCATCAGTTAAGATTATTTTTGCACTTACCGCCGAGCGAACAGCATTCACATATTCAATTTCAGCACTTTTATCCCAAACAATATATTCTTTCCCCAGCAATTGCATTAGCATCAACATAATATGTGGATCAACCATAGAGTATAAGCTTCCACCAAAGTGACTACCTACAGCATTACGGTTATACCACCGCATTTTCATTACAATAGTCATAGATTTCCAATTATCATCAATATTAGTCACCTTGATCCCCGCCCCTATATACGGCGGATACCAATTTAGTAAAAGCTTTAGCTTTTTAGGAGATAAATACATTATAAATGCCTCAATTTTGATTCAATGTACTAAGCCAAATAAATCATATACCCTCCAAAGAGGTCATACCAGAATAAAATATGCTTAACTTATTCGATAAAAGATAGGAATTAGCGCTTATTTCATCCAAATAGTGGTGCTATAATCCGCGCCTTTTTATAGCTCCACCTATACTTAATCATTCCAGAGATTCTTAATAAATACACTATGACAGATTATGCAGTTGGCCAACGTTGGCTCAGTGAAAACGAAACCGAACTAGGGCTCGGCATCATCCAGAATATTGATTACCGGGTAATTACAGTATTTTTTCCGGCATCAGAAGAAGAAAGAACCTATGCCAAAAATAATGCCCCCCTTTCCCGAGTCACTTTTGAAATTAGCGATCCGATAGAAACGCTGCATGGCGAACAGCTCATCGTCAAGCGCATAGAGCAACTCAATGATATTCTTGTTTATATGGCTTGCCAACCGGGTATGGAAGATGAACTTATCCCAATTCCAGAGACACAGTTAAGCCATCACCTACAGCTCAATAAAGCTTCTGATCGACTTTTTTCAGGACAGATAGATTCTTTACGCTGGTTTGAGCTTCGTTATGCCGCCATGAAAGCACGTGAACAACAACAACGATGTGAAGTTAACGGTCTACAAGGACCAAGAGTCGATCTTATCGCTCACCAACTTTACATTGCTTCAGAAGTTGGCGATCGATTTGCTCCAAGGGTGTTGCTAGCTGATGAAGTTGGGTTAGGAAAAACCATCGAAGCAGGTATGATCATCCATCAACAGCTACTCAATCATAGAGCACAACGAGTCTTAATCGTTGTGCCAAAACCACTTGTAAATCAATGGTTTGTTGAAATGATTCGTCGTTTTAATCTGCATTTTAGTATTTTCGATCAAGCACGTATCGATGCATTAACCAGCCTGGACGATTTAAGTCTGGATGAGTCGATTGATATTAATGATATCCAGGTTGAAAACCCGTTCTTGTCAGAACAATTTGTTTTGTGTAGTAGTGAGTTTCTTGCCGAGTGTAATTTAGAACAAATAGCTGAAGGCGAATGGGATTTGCTGGTCATTGATGAAGCGCATCACCTTGAATGGCATCCAGAAAATCCCAGTGATGAATATATCCGAGTGGAAACAATCGCACGCCAAACCTCTGGATTGTTATTACTTTCAGCAACACCAGAACAATTGGGTCAAGAGAGCCATTTTGCTCGTCTTAGATTATTGGATCCCGATCGTTTCCACAGTCTTGATGCTTTTATCACCGAACAAGATGCATTTCAGCCAGTTGCTGAACTTGTAACTAACCTGGTTGAGCAAGAAGTTTGGACTGCAGAAATAAAGCAACAAACAGCACAATATATTGACGACATAGAAATTAAAGAATCAAACAGACAAAGAATACTCAGTGAATTGCTCGACCAAAATGGCACTGGAAGAGTGTTATATCGTAATACCAGAAAGAATATAAAGGGGTTTCCAAAACGTAAAGTGATTGCCCACCCTGTCTCCAGCTGCGATAAATATTGTAGTGAAGTTGGCGATAGCATAGAGGAAACCATTGAGTTTTCACTTCATCCCGAAACTCAATATATCGATGACTCATGGACACAGTTCGATCCGAGAATTGAATGGTTAAAAAATTATCTGAAAGCCAATACTGATGACAAAATACTTATTATTTGTGCTCACAAAGACACTGCGATAGCGCTCGATCTATATTGTCGCTTCAAAGTTGGCATAAACTGCTGCACTTTTCATGAAGATATGGATATTATCAGCAGAGATCGAGCGGCAGCCCACTTTGCTGATCTGGAAGATGGAGCTCAAGCGATGTTCTGCTCTGAAATTGGTAGCGAAGGACGTAATTTTCAATTCAGCCATCAATTGATTTTGATGGATTTACCGATTAACCCAGATCTGCTTG
>CBDUHU010000554.1:0-3237 GCA_965366725.1 uncultured Kangiellaceae bacterium | reverse complement strand
TGGATATTGATAATGGACGTGGTAATGCCAATCAGATAGTTAATCGATTACTTTTGACTTATAGCGAACAATTAGCTATCAGAGTCTGTTCATTCAACGGTGGAACCTTGCGCAATGCTATACCTCGCGAATCCTTCACAAAAATAGTGCTTCCAGAAGAACATATTGATCAACTATCTCAATCGATTAGTCATTTTGAATCAGTTATTAAATCTGAAATTGGTAAAACCGAAGCCAACCTGAATATTCAACTGGAACCAATTAGTCTACCGACTCAGATGCTAACTAAATCACTACAAGAAAAAGTGCTTAATGCGATGGCCGCTTGTGTTAGTGCGCCATTTAGAATGAGCGATCAATTTGAAGGAGTGGTTGAAACTTCGAATAACCTGGCGATCATTAAAAGTTCAGATGACAGCATTGATATTCAATGTCTGACTCGAAGCCTAATCAATTCAGCGCGGGACTATGCCGCCCAGGCAATTGCTGCAACCTTTAAACTGGCCGGAGCAGAGACAAGTTTGTCTGGCGCCTATCCAGGCTGGAAGCCAAACCCAGACTCAGCGATTCTAAAAACAATGTTAACGGGCTATGAAAACCTCTATGGTGTAAAACCAGAAGTAAAGGTTATTCACGCCGGGCTTGAGTGTGGTTTGTTGGGCGAACCCTATCCGGCAATGGACATGATTTCATTTGGCCCGACAATCCGGGGAGCCCACTCCCCTGACGAAAGATGCCATATACCGTCGGTCCAGAAGTTTTGGGATTACTTGTTGGATAGCCTATATAATATCCCAGCTAAAAACTAAGTTTGCTACCAAATCATTCAACTGAGCTAAGTATAAGATCTCATACTTAGCTCAGTGATTAATTCAACCTATCCCTGCATCAATAAGAACTCAGTAATTTTGTTCATATCAAGATCAAAGTCATCAGCACGAACACCCTGCATTATCTCTTCCGTATTGCTCAAAGACAGATCGATTTCTTTAGTTGGGGTAAATACATTCTGTTGTAAACTATAAAATACTTTGACTTTTGGCTTGGTTGGTAAATCATGATTACGACTATCAACAATTGCTAACCTGTTGGAAGTAAGTTTCACTAATGAACCAACTGGATAAACCCCCAGGCACTTAATAAACTGGTCAACTAGCCGTTTATCAAGCTGGCCAGCTTCCGCCAATTCTCGCAATATTAAAAATGCTTTAATTTGAGCAATGCCTGGCTTGTAAACTCTATGTGCACTTAACGCATCAAAAATATCACAAATAGTGATCATTCGGTCATAAATAGATAATTTATCCTGGCCAATTCCTAATGGATAACCGTGCCCATTCAACTTTTCATGATGACTTGCGACGATTGAGCGGCTGATTTCGGAAAGCTCATTTGTTTCATCAACAATCTTTTTAGAGTGAACCACATGGGTTTTCATCAGTTCAAATTCTTTCTCGGTCAGTTTTCCGGGCTTGTTAAGTATCTCATCCGGAATTTTAATCTTTCCGACATCATGCAAAAATGCGCCAATAGCTAGCTCATGCACAATCGACTTATCCATCTTTAGAAAGCGGGCAAATATTGAAATCAGTATTGAAACTGAAATCGAGTGTTCTAATAAATACTCGTCTTTACATCGAATATTAATAATACAGGCTAACGCATCAGGGTTATCAAAAATGATATCGATTGACTGATTGGTTAGCGACTTGATGGGCCCGGTATCAATTGGACGCCCCTGTTGAATATCCGACAAGACTTTTGATTGAATCTGCTTGGCTTCATCGAAAATTTTCTTGGCTTTAACCAATCTCTCGCCAATATTATTTGTCTTTTTATTTGAAGGTTTGAATTTTTCATTAGCTTTGGGAGCAGTTATCAGATCATCTTCCCTGGTAACATCGAGTACATCGGCTGTATCCGCTGCAAGCTTTTTGCTTGAATCAATTTTGACTTTCAGTACACCTTGATCAATCAGATATTGAATTGACTTTTTATCACGCACCCAACCAGGCTTCTTTATTTTAAAGCGCCCCTTCTGCTTGGCTATTCCAATAACATAAGTGCCAACCGCCAGCTTTGAAATATCTTTTTCGATGATCATTCAAATGATTCCTAAGGCCACTCCCTTCCATAAAGCCAGCAATCGAAATTAACGCCCGCAACTCAAGGCTTTAGATAAACAATCGCAACCTTGTCTTTAGCTGATGATAAAGCCAACCTGGAAATTCCAGATAATTTAAACTTAGTAGAATTATTGATCTTTATCCATTTTTCATTCGTATTTATTTTTCTAAAGACCAGTGAACCTTGATAAGAACTAATAATTGTTTCAGCATCTAGCCAGACATAATCCTCGGCTCCTTGTGGCAGGGGAAAAACCTGCTCTACTTTGCCGTTAGCAAAGTCATAAGTCTTCAACTGGTGAGTTTGATTGTTTATTACAGTATAACTAATACGATTCCCTTGCGGAACTTTCTGCAAACAACGACCAATATTGCTATCAATTAAACGTGAAGACTCCTGTCCTACCCGAGTCACTCTTAATTCATGTGGATTTCCCAATACAAAAAGAGCAATATTATCGCCACTCCAGGCATGATAGCCTACTGGCTTTATTGTCTTGAAAATCAAGTTAAAACCTTCTCGCTTAGAATATCGCCAAAGCCTCTGGCTTCCATCCTGCTCAACTCTAACCATCGAGAGACTATTTTCACTATCTGGAATGATTGTTGGAGAATATTCACTAAGTGGACTTTCTACATAGCGACTTGCCTTTTTATCGTCCAACGACCATGACCAGATGTCTGCATTTTGATTTTCGATCCGAGTGAAATAAATATGGCTTGAATCAGTCGAAAAATAAGGTTGATTATCGTAGCCCTGGCTTTCAGCAATTACCATTGGATTATCAATCTGGTATTGATTAGCCACTTTCTTTAAATCAAAAACTACAATATCATAATTTGGAAGTTCATGATTGTCGGCAACAAGTGCTTTATTCAGAAAAAAACTCAATAACCCTAATAATGTATACCTGAACCAACTGCGCATTAAATAATCCCCACTATTTGATTGTTATTCATCCAACTTCCTGCGACTTGCAATTAACACTAATATCAATTGATTAACAATAACGCCTTGTTTAAGTCACAGATATGTCCTTGAGTATCGATTTTAAGATTAAAGCACGGTATATTTTGATTATCAACTCACACAAGTTTTCCTACAACTAAT
>CBDUHU010000553.1:0-3245 GCA_965366725.1 uncultured Kangiellaceae bacterium | reverse complement strand
CCTTACCGGGTATTCCCTGAAGCTCGCCATAAACCTGACCGGGATTAATCGCCATCTCTTTATCAGGGTAGACTTCAGCTTCTCCAACCGAAGCTCCCAAAATTGCAATACGATAAGCGTTAGGTGAAAGATCCAGATTATCGCGGATGTGAACCGCAGAAATCAGAAAACCCAATTCCTGAGATATTTTTTTCCTGACACCTTTGATTCTACCCATTAGCTTTCCATCTTGCGCAGGATCAACCATTGGGATTAATCGATAGCCAACTTCGAGTCCAATCTGATCAACTGGTGGCACATCCTCCCAACTAAGTTCTTTTACCACTGGAGCTTCTGGTTTTTTAATTTCTTCTAAAGCCTGCTGTTCAACTAGCTGACTGGCTTTATTACGTCTTAGCTGAATAAGATAACCCATGCCACTTGCGGCAAACGCCAGGACAAGAAAAGAAACATGGGGCATTCCCGGGATAATCCCCATAATAAAGAGCACTCCCCCAGCAACATATAAGGTGCGTGGACTGCGTAATAACTGCGCAACTAATTGTTCTCCCATATTCTGCGCTGAATTTTGTCGTGTCACCATTATCGCAGCCGCGGTTGACAGCAACAAAGCAGGTATTTGGGCAACAAGCCCATCACCAATAGTTAAAGTGGCATAAAATTGCATAGCAGTAGAGAAATCGAGGCTATGTTGTCCCATTCCAATCGCCACGCCGCCCAATATATTAATCAGTAGAATTAGCATCCCTGCAACCGCATCGCCACGGACGAATTTTGACGCACCATCCATGGCGCCATAAAAATCAGCTTCTTCGGCGACTTCCTTTCTTCTTTCTCTAGCTTCTTCCTGAGTTAACAGGCCTGCATTTAAGTCAGCGTCTATTGCCATCTGTTTACCTGGCATTGCATCAAGAGTAAAACGCGCGCTTACTTCTGAAATGCGCCCGGCACCTTTGGTTACAACAACGAAATTGATGATGACTAAAATCGCAAACACCACCAAACCGACAGCATAATTTCCACCGATAACGACAGAGCCAAACGATTCAATTACTTCTCCTGCCGCTCCGGCTCCAGTATGACCATTAATCAGAACCACTCGGGTTGATGCAACATTTAATGCCAGGCGCATTAAAGTTGTCACCAGCAAAATGGTCGGAAAAACAGCAAAGTCAAGTGGTCGATTAGCATAAACTGTCGCTAAAATAACAACTAGTGCCAGAGAAATATTAAAAGTAAAAAGGATATCCAGTAAAAACGTCGGCATCGGCAATATCATCATCGCCAATAACACCATCAACAACAAAGGTGTACCTAACCCCGAAAGGTTACTACTAGAAATTTTTTGTCCTGCTAATTCTGCCATAGCGTTTCTCTGGTCAGGTTAAATCTTTTACGAAAGAGCTAATCTGTTTGTCTATTGTTAATTCATATTAATGTTTCAATTCATCAGGTATCTGCAACTCAGATAATGGCGTTGGTCTCGCCCCTTTACCTTCTCTATAACTATTAAGTTGAAAAATATAAGCGAGTACCTGTGCGACCGCCAGATAAAGTCCCTGCGGAATTTCTTGATCAATTTCTGTTGTATGGTAGATAGCCCTGGCCAACGCCGGTGTCTCAAGTATTGGTATATCATTGGCAACCGCTACTTTTCTGATCTGAAATGCAATCACATCGACACCTTTAGCAACCACTATTGGCGCACTTGAGTTAATCGCATCATATTTTATCGCAACGGAATAGTGCTCAGGATTAGTCACTACAACATCTGCATCAGGGATTGCCTCCATCATACGTCTTTGCGCCAATTCTCTTTGCATCTGACGGATCTTTCCCTTCACTTCCGGCTTTCCTTCGGTTTCCTTAAATTCATCTTTGACTTCTTGCTTGGTCATTTTCAGTTGTTTAGCGTGATTCCATATTTGGTATGGCACATCGATTAATGCAATCACTAATAATGAAAGTGACAGTAAAAAAAAGCTCCTTGTTACCAGATCCATGGCCCGTCCAATACTGGCTTGTACTTCACCGCTACCTAAAGATAATAGCTCAGGAAAAACTTGTAGTATGACAAAATATCCCACCGCAAAAACGACCATCACCTTAGCCAGTGCTTTGACAAGTTCAACCAGTGCATGCAACCCAAACATTCGCTTAAATCCCTTTGCAGGTGACATTCTGTTTGCTTTCGGTGCGAAGGACTTGGCACTAAATGACAATCCACCGGTAAGCATTGGTGATAATAAAGCTAAACAAAATAACAAAAGAAAAAAAGGAGCGACTGACAAGATCACATCAGCCATCAAATCACCGAGGGCGGCTAGCATCTGTTTACTTGAGTAAATATTTTTTCGATCAGGTGACCATGCTCGTTTTGCCATATTGGCAAATCCAGTTCCCATAGAACTTGAAAAGCTATACAGTGATAAAGATGCGGTAATCAAGAGTAGCGCTGTTGTCAGCTCTTTTGAACGGGATACCTGACCTTTATCTCTTGCTTCTTTAAGCCGCTTGGGAGTGGCCTGTTCGGAACGTTCACCTGCGTCACTTTCAGCCATAGCTCAACACTCCAGGTTTACCAGATAACAAACCAATGAACTCGCCTTTGATAACTGCTGTTCAAAATGTGGTAAGAAATGGGCAAGTGTTAGCCACACCAGAATTAATCCTGAAACCATTGTTAGCGGGAAGCCCACCGCAAAAACATTAATCTGTGGTGCAGCTCTGGTCATCACTCCGAATGACATATTAACAATAAGCAATGATGCAATACTGACCAGAGACATTAGCAAAGCAGCAGCAAAAACCCAGCGAAACCATAAAACGACTTCATAAAACAGGCTACTGAGGTTCAGCTCACTTCCTATCGGCATTACGTGAAAGCTCTCAACAATTAATCTAATCATTATCAAGTGACCATCAAATGACAAAAATAACAAAGTAGTCAGCATCAGAAAAAACTGCCCCAGTGCAGGGACACTGGTTCCATTAGCAGGATCAACCAAGGAAGCAAATCCTAATCCGGACTGCATTGCGACAATTTGTGCACCAATCACAAATGTCTCAAGTAACAGGCGAGAAATAAAACCAAGTAGCAGACCGAGTAGAGTTTGCTGACTGATCAATAAAAAACCTTGAATGGAGAACAGGTTAACCGCTTCACCAGGAGGCAGTGTTGGCGCAATCAGAGCAATCACTGTTAATGCAAACACCAGTCTAAAGCGAGTTGGAAAGTTTCTGGA
>CBDUHU010000552.1:0-3250 GCA_965366725.1 uncultured Kangiellaceae bacterium | reverse complement strand
CGGCGGTCGGTTGGATTGTTTATGTCATATTTTTGACTATAGCCGCTGGTCGCAAGCGTAAACAATGTCTGATATTGGGCAGTTCCAGGAATTACCGGAGCAGTTCGCGGATTTGACGCAAAATTAAATGTGTTAAATTGCGATGATTCTATTGCATACTAAATATGTCATTGTTGGAGCAAATAATGAGGCATGGTTTATTACTGAGAGTACTTATCATTGTTTTAGCAACATTATCCAGTCAGACTTTTGGATTGACGGTATCTGGAAGCTTTAGTTTTGATGAGAGTACTAAAAATATTTCCGCCATTATTAACATCAATGACTCAGTGTTAACATTAAGCAAAAGTCATTTTACAATGACTACTCCCGATTCTGACTTATACCGAATTAAAATTGACTTTGAGGGATATTATTCCTCGTTCCAGACTTTTAGTCACCAGGAATTACTATCTAAAACTGAAGCTAATTCAGCTACCCACTTGCAATTACCTGACATCGAATTAGTCAAGCGCAAAGATACCCGAGTTATGTTAGCTTTTGGGGGCGATGTTATGATGGGGAGACGTTATAGTAAACCCTATTTCAATGATCCGGTTTTAATTAGAGATGGTCATGAAAAAGCGGACACCCGGGCTTTAGTGCAATATGTCAAACCTTATATGGCGCTGGCTGATTTTGCAGCGGTTAATCTGGAAACTCAGATAAGTGACACTAAACCAGAAAATAGAGCGCCTAAAGGAGTTACATTTTTTTCTCCACCAGAAACCCTCAATGCGCTCAAGTGGAGTGGAGTTGATTATGTGACACTGGGAAATAATCATATTTATGACTATCTTGAAGAAGGACTTACTTCGACCTTAAGTTATCTAGATGACTCCGGTATTGCATATTCTGGTGCAGGGTTGAATCAACAGCAAGCATTAGAAGCTTATCGCACGGAGATAAATCAGCAAAATTACGCAATGCTGGGATTTGTTGGCTGGGCTGGCGGATTTAACCCAAACCAGGTTGCAGAAAAAAGCAAAGGAGGCTCTGCGCTAGGAACACAAGAAAACATCGTCAATACAGTTGAAAGAGAAAGCCAATCGGGTCGAACAACAGTTGTTCAATATCATGGAAGCCTGGAGTACAGTGATGAACCGACCGGAATGACAGAGTCAAGATTAAAGTCTGCGATTGACCATGGTGCAGATTTGGTTATCGCTCACCACCCTCATGTGACCCAGGGATTTGAAATTTACAAAAATAAACTCATTGCCTATTCCATGGGAAATTTTATTTTTGATCAATATTTTCATGCATCACCACATAGCTATATTCTTTATGTATGGATGGATGGAGAAAAATTCTATCGTGCGGAAGTTGTTCCAATTTATTTAAAAGGTTACGCACCGGTACCAGCAACTGGAATTCAACGGAGTACTGTGACTAAAAGAACCCACTACCTGAGCCAATTAAGAGGCGTTAATTTTAGCGCATCTGGTGGACACATGGTATTGCGCCAAGCAAAAAGTAACAGTGTGACTAAAGAAACCGAACTAGTTTATAACAATTCAGAAAAGGTTCAGAATGTTTACCGTTTTCCAGTGTTAAAGAGAATACAAAAGGTTGAATCAAAAGTTAAAGATAACCGCTATCGTCTGGGGCAAAATCAACTTAACGGTGGCGATTTTGAATCCTACAAGTTATTTTCTTCTGATGAAAGAAGCTGGCTACTGGATAATGCACAACTATCAAGTCAGGTAGCAGCCAGTGGCACAAACTCAATTGCTATGATGCCTGAACAAGAATCTTCTGCGCTTGTCGGAATGAAAACTTTTAGACGTGTTTTTGATGCAGGAAATCCAATGAGTTTTACTGCAAAAGTTCTTAATACAAAAAAACCAATTAAAGCAAGATTACTTTTTCAAAAAAGAAGATCCAGAGATAAGTTTCTTACTGCATTAGAAAATAATGAAAAAAAAGTTATCAAAGAAGTAATTATTAGTCCAGATGAGCATTGGCAGAAAATTGAAATTGATTTTAATACACCGCGGGTTGGTTATCGGAGCTATAGGGTTTTACTTGAGCTTTCGGTTTTAGATGACAAAAATCCTCAACCGGTTTATGTCGATGATATCGAATTAGTGAAATGGCAGGCCCACTATAATGAGTTTGGGAAACTACCTTTGGATAAGTCATTATTGCACCTTGCCACCCATTTGGGATTGGAGAAAAATGCTACTAGCAAGCAATCAGTGATACTGAGCTATGTTGATTAATAGTCCTGGAGTCCTGGAATTTTAGTGCATCAAAAGTAGTTTTTCTCCGAGAATATTTTTCGTTGATGGGGTTAAGCAGGATAACTTATATTGAATAGCTTGAACTATTTTGGGGATAATTTGATACTGTGAGCACTTCCCCATAAACGTGGATTAAGTGGGCTCATTTTTCCATTTTTATAAATAAAACCTAAATCACGATCATTGGCTAATAGTGCTGGACCATCCAGATCAACAAAGTCAGCATAAGTTGCTACAATAGATGCAGGAGCCATTGCTAATGATGTTCCTACCATACAACCGACCATGATCTTTAACTGTCGTGCCTGAGCTTTGCGAAGCAACTTCAATGCTTCACTAAGACCGCCGGTTTTATCGAGTTTGATATTGATGCATTGATAAAGACTGGCAACTCGATCTAGGTCTTTGGAGGTATGAATTGATTCATCAGCGCAAATTGCGACATTACCAACATATGCCGTTAGCGCTTGATCTTCACTGGAAGGAAGCGGCTGTTCAATTAATACGACATTAAGTTTTTCTAATTCTGCGACAACAGAATTAAGTAAAGAAATGCTCCAGGCTTCATTGGCGTCAATGATAAAATCACTACCTGGAGCTTGTTGGTGAATTGCTTTCATCCGTTCAATCACATTATGTTGATCAAGTTTAACTTTGATGAGTGGAAAACCGCTTAGTTTACCGGCTGCTTGCGCCATTTGCCCAATTGAACCAAGGCTTATTGTTTGAGCGCAAATACAGCCTTTAAATGTTTTGGTCATTGCCAGCTCTGTAACTGAAGTGTTTTGCCTCTTAGCTTCGAGATCCCAAAGTGCACAATCAATCAGGTTTCGTGCGGCACCTGGTGGTAATAGCAGATTGATAATTTCTTTAGTGGCACCGTTTTCAATATGGGATTGTACAGATTGGATTTGTTGTTTTACTGAATCGATTGTTTCTCCATACCTGAGATAAGGTACAGCTTC
>CBDUHU010000551.1:0-3257 GCA_965366725.1 uncultured Kangiellaceae bacterium | reverse complement strand
ATTCTTTTAAGTCAATCGCTTACGACACATTGGGGTACAGCCATTTCATTTTTTCTATAACAGTTTAACCAGTGATAAAAATGGGTGTCCACTTAAATTTCCACTTAAATTTTGCTAATCAGTAATTTGAAACAAGTTAACCGCTGCTGAACTCGCGTCGCCTTGGGTCCAGCGAACGGGAACCCAACGAATAGAGAAATTTTCCTCTATTTTATATTCTGTAGTTTGGCCGTAGCCATGGACATGACTTGATACGGTTTGACCATCATCACGGAATACCTTCATTCCCATCGAATAAGGGCTAGCATCAGTGAGCACATAGACACAATAATCTTGCCAAGCGGTTGCTCCTGCGGGAATTGTAATCTTAGGGCTGGTGTCTTGAAAACCTGAATGCTGATGCCAAGCCCATCCATCTCGGCTAGGTTCTAGGGTGACAGCAACTGAGCTGCTGTTCTGCACACAGTAATAAACCCTAGACTGATCCTGAATAACCAGCACATTAGTTTCTGGGGATTGCTGATTTGCTGGATCATAATGTGAAGGTGTCCACATTCCCTGCAAACCGGTTGTCAACGGCGATGGCTGATCAGCTGCTCCGGTAAAATAACCTCCTGGTAATTCTGTTGAAAAATTACTTCCCCCGTCAGCGTTATAAAAATTAACAGACATGGCTGCTGTAGGGCTATTTTTGACTGCGACACAATAGTCTTGCCAGCCAGTAGCTCCTACTGGAATGCTTACTTTTGTATTGGTGCTTGAAAAACCACTTATTGGCGTATAACTGCTGCCCTTATCGACTTGAAACCCCACATCAACTTTTTGGCTACTAAGGTTTTGAATGCAATAATAAAGTTGAGGAGAGTCATGAATATTAAGAATATAGGCAGAGCTTAGAAGCGGGGTTTCAGGTGTACCTAACATTTTAAGTAGACAAAGTTCATTTAAGAAAGTCGGCTCGTCTGGCATGCCACAATAAAAGGTATAGTTTTGTGTGCTCCATGAACTATAAATGGTGTCGGTACTAATATAGCCTTCCAATTTTGTTGAGCCAAGCATAGGGATGGTAACTCCGGGAATACCCGGTTGCATTACCGGAGGGTTGGAAGGGATGGAAGGTTCAGAAGTATTTACTCGAAACTTTATCCCCATATCTCGGGGGCTTTCGGCCATTATTGTGGCACAATTACTTTTCCATGGTGACAAAGGGTTGCTTGTTGTTGTTGCCAGATATTCAGTTGATATAAAAGTAGATGAAAGAGAATCAGGATTAAACATATATTTTTTATTAACAAAAGCGGGATCTGACAGCGAAATGTTTTGAGAGGAATAATTATTTATGCACACGAAATAAGGGACCATTATTGAGGTATTGGCATATGCTTTTGATAAAGAGAGCAGAATAGCAATTCCAACCCCTATAATAAGTTGGTATGCGAATAAATTATTTGATATTTTCATGTTTTGGCATCCTCTGGTATTTATACATAAACGTAGTGCATTGTGAGTTTATAGTGAAGCTAAGCCTGCGTGATAAATATAACGCTTAGCAAGCCGAAAAATTGCGAGCGACTCAGCAAGTAATGATTCGGCTTGAGCGTATGGTTATGTTTTATATGCACGCTCTAACCCTGAAATAGCCTCTTTAACAATTGAGTGAAGCTCTGACTCTTTATTCTCATTGACAGCAGCATACATTTTCTTATGCAAAGAAACATCATGCATTTCACCGTTTATAATCTGCATCACATTTGGAAAGCCTATATTCTGCAAATTATACAGTGCATATCCAATAGACCTTTCATCAAGATCTGTATGTGGCTTTTTCCCAACTAGCTTCACAATATTGATTGAATCATCAAGCAAAGGGAGCACATTTTCTTCAATTGCCTTAACCGAGTTTTTTCGATTCGTATAACAAAAAAACTTCTGTCCTTCGTTTTGGTTTAAGAAATTTTTATATTCCGCCAGAAATTTCTTGTCATAGCCTACACCAAATATCGACACAAAAATAAATACCAGCAAGATAAACGGAAATAGCAGTAAAAAAACAGCTAAAGCTGCGAAAGTATCTAAGTTTGGTAGTCTATTACGAAATTTTGTATACATTCTCTTCTAACACATAACGCTTGTTTAAATTGTGAGGCTGTTGTTTAGCCGAGTCCATTTTCTAACTCTTGTTATGAGTAAATTTTTGAAACCGACTCCGCCGACAAATTATAAACCCTAACTGAGATTCCGAGAACTACAGCTGCACTTAAAATGATCACGGAACCTCGTTTAAATCCGTAAACCTTATATGAATATAAAGGCACGCCAATTGGAGCAATGAAAAAACACCAAAAAGCAAAACTATTTCTACCCTTATATCCATTCTCTAATGCATGATAGTAACACCAAAAATAACAGAGTATTGCGAATGTAAAAACATGTACAACATAAGAAGCCTCTTGAACTCCCTTCGTTGCCCAGAAGTAGCCATCAGCTATTCCTGAAAGAGAAAAAGAAATGATTATGCCTATAAAAACAATCTGCGATTTTCTCATGTTACTAGTAGCTCATAACGCTCGGCAGTGCGCGAGTGAGCTCTCGCGACACCAACCATTTGTTAGAGCTTCTATAAATCAATTGAATAAACCATAAGTGGAATGCTTGCAAAAACATATACTATTGAAAAAAGGTTTATCATTCCTGAAGTAGACTCACGCTGCGATTTATACCACTTTAACGTATTTCTATGTATTTTCGGTGACTTAAAACAACGCCAATGAAACAAGTTAACAATTATAAAACAAATAGCGGGCAGAAAAAGCATTGCGTCACCACTAGTTGGTAACTCAAGATTCCAATAATGACCAATATGCAAAGCTAATGACCAAATATAAAAAGCACTACCTAATTGTATAAGCATCTTCGCTTTATAGTGATTGGTTGAGCTGTGACGCCACCCCATCACCGAGTTACACAGCCCAATTAAAATTAAGTGCGTAATTCCAAATAAAATATTATATTCGGATAACTTAATACCTTTATATATTCGCCGTTTTCTTGATGGTGTCGATGTTTTTTCTTGTTTCTTTTGAGCTAAAACCGCCTCAACTTCTTTTGTACGGTCAGGCCACTTATCCCTATCAATGTTGTCGAGAATATCAACTAACTGTTCTATTGAATATTCTCTATAGTTTGGGCTCATACTATCCATTTACTTGAAGCTCTAACGCTCGCGTAATTAGTGAGGCGTTTTATTTGCCGAATCG
>CBDUHU010000550.1:0-3258 GCA_965366725.1 uncultured Kangiellaceae bacterium | reverse complement strand
TAAGTCTCTGGTAAACCATAACCACCGACTCATCCAGATCAACGCAGCTAAGCTCCCACACTATCCTCAGCAATGGCTTGA
Organism: uncultured Kangiellaceae bacterium; assembly: GCA_965366725.1. GTDB lineage: Bacteria > Pseudomonadota > Gammaproteobacteria > Enterobacterales > Kangiellaceae > Aliikangiella. Next base: position 3,177 of record CBDUHU010000550.1, on the reverse strand, counting down.
TTGTATTGCAGAATTATCACAGACTAAACTGCTTCCGCTAATTGATAGCCATCCTCAACGACAAGGAGAGGTACGTTGGATAACCAGTAAGAGACAAAGTAATACGACTTTTTGTTACTGTCAGTTTGCCATGGAAGAACAACAAAATGAGCAAACAGCAGATTGCCTAAACCGGGCGGAAGGCTATTTAAACTCGGCAATTCAGGCACATGGTCTATTGCTCCAGGGAAATATTCTGTCGGGAACACTTATCCCATTTTTTGAAAGTGAAAATAAAGACGACGCGCTGGTTGAAGCTCTTTGTTTTATTCAGTTACTCAAAGAGTTACTAGAAAGTCTACCACTCTCGATCACAATGAGAGCATTTATAGGCTCTGGCATGGTCCTTACTCTGGAAAACGAGCGTACTGAGATAACCGGAATATCCTTGTCTAACCGACTGGCGGACAAAATATTCAAACTCACTCCAGATGTTCAATTCGGTGAAACCGTTTGCCTTTGTTTTGAAGCAGAGGAACTAATTTCCCACGGTCAGTTTCAACCGGTCAAAACTCAAGCACAGATCCCCAGTTTCAAGCTCACCGAAACAAGTTCAAGCATTCAACAGCAGGTCGCCCGTCAGGTTAGTTTCATTAGTTTGACGAATTAGTCACAATAACTGGAAAATCTGTCAAATATTGCTATGTTTTAAATAACAGTATCATTCAGCATAACAACTTGCTCGCCTACCCTTGGGGAATAATCAGAAACTTCAATGACCACCTCAGTACTTATATGTGATGACTCAAAAATGGCGCGAAACCAGCTAGTTCGCTGTCTTCCTCCAGACTGGGATATCACTGTTCACTTCGCAGAAGATGGAAATAGTTGCCTGGAAGTCGCCGAAGAAGTTGAACCAGACCTTATTTTTCTCGACTTGAATATGCCTGAAATGGATGGTTATGAAACCCTTGAACAATTTAATAAACGAGATCTCAATTATAATGTCATCGTTGTTTCAGGCGATATTCAACCTGATGCCCAGGCAAGAGTTATTGGCCTTGGCGCAATTGACTTTGTAAAAAAACCAATAAGTAAAGAAAAGATGATCAGCACCCTGGCTAATCTGGGTATTTTTAGTGAATATGTCAATGAGCCTAAAACAACAGAACAGCTCAATCAGGTAAAAATAGGGCAACTTGGTGACAAAGAAACATTTATTGATGCGATGCAGGAAGTCGCAAACGTCGCAATGGGAAGAGCAGGCGACTCTCTTGCTCGTTTTCTTAATGTATTTGTCGAGTTACCCGTACCAAAAGTCAACCATATTGAGCTCTCAGAGCTAGTGATGGCGCTACAGTTTAGCGAAAAAGAAAGTACCGTTTCTTCTGTTTGCCAGGGATTTATTGGTCCCGGCTTATCAGGCGAAGCATTATTAATATTTAATGACTCAAGCTTCAAGAATATTGCCCGATTGATGAGATACCGAGGCGAGATAAACGACCATGTTGAGCTGGAGCTATTAATGGATATTGCCAACATACTTGTTGGTGCCTGCTTGCAGGGACTTAGTGATCAACTGGACGTTAACTTAAGTCAGGGGCACCCGGTTGTGCTTGGCCAGCACGTGATGATTCCAGAGTTAATAAAAAGCAATAAACGCTGGAACAAAACTTTAAGTATTGAGATCGCTTATAGCATTGAGAACCAGGAAGTTAGCTGCGATTTATTATTGTTATTTACTGAAGATTGCATCAATACGCTAAAGCAACGTATCAGCTACATTATGTAAACAATGGCACTTTTTATCTATGGCAAATAATATAGGACAATTACGAGAGTTTCACTGGATGATGGATATGTTGCAAAACATTGATATCGGACTGATAGTACTCAATCGTGAAAACGAAATTCAACTGTGGAACTCCTTTATGGAAAACCATAGTGGGATACTTGCCTATAAAACAAAAGGTGCAAACCTGTTTGAACTCTTTCCAGACATTCCAGTAGACTGGTTCCAGCATAAAGTTGAATCGGTTTTTCAGCTACGAACCAGAGCATTTAGCATATGGGAACAACGACCTTATATATTTAAGTTCAAAAACTATCGTCCGATTACCGGTACCGCTGAATTTATGTTCCAGAATATCTCTGTTTTTCCTTTAACTTCTACAACTGGAGATGTCACCAATATTTGCATTATTGTTTATGACGTTACCGATATAGCGACTAATAGTCAGGCTCTTGAGTCAGCCAATAAACAACTCGAACAGTTAAGCCGAACTGATCGCCTTACAGGACTAAATAATAGAGGTTATTGGCAAGAATGTCAGGAGTTGGAGTTCTCACATTACCAGCGTCACCATGTTCCCTCATCATTATTAATATTTGATATTGATCACTTTAAAAAAGTTAATGATACATACGGTCATCAGGCCGGAGACGAAGTTATTCGGAAGTGCGCTCAGTTATTATTAAAATGTGCCAGAGATATCGATATTTGTGGTCGATATGGTGGAGAAGAATTTGTTGTACTACTAAAGAATACAGCCCAGGATGGAGCTCTGGTATTTGCCGAGCGACTTCGAAAATTGATTGAAAAATTAACCATCAAATATCAAAAAGATGAAATAAAATTTACCATCAGTTTAGGAATATGTGAATTATCTCATGAAGTACAAACTCCTCAGCAGTGGTTGGAGTTAGCCGATCAGGGACTCTATCATTCTAAAGAAAACGGCAGAAATAAGACAACAGTTCAGCAAGCCACCTGATTAAGCTGAGAGAAAAATAGCTAAAAAATCAGAAAGAATGACCCAGGGTATACTTTACAGCATCTTCCAGGTCTTCATAATCATATTCAGATAGACCGGAAAACTCTAACACTTTTCCACCAATCTTTTGCCATTCAAAATCAATGTCAGACTGAGCCAGTTTTTCTGGCAAGTTAACCATATGTTCTGCCATCTTAAGCACACACAATAATGTCTTCAAGGTCGGGCTTTCAATGGACTGATCGTCGAGTACACGATCAACCGAATGATGATTTTTAACTGCCAGGCTGATCACTCTGGGCAAATTCCAAACCCGCGCAACCCGGTAACCAGCCGCTGCATGATGAACACCAAAATTAGCAAACTCTTCACGGGCAATACGTCCATCTTCGCGACTGTATGAAAACTCCATAATTTGTTGATA
>CBDUHU010000549.1:0-3263 GCA_965366725.1 uncultured Kangiellaceae bacterium | reverse complement strand
GGTTTCAGATCCCAGAAATTGCGAGACAGCATCTACAGGCAACGACTTTTTATATGGGAAGCATGGAAGTTAATGATGATGCCTGGGATGCATTATCGCAAATCTGGCGTGAACATCCGACTATTGGACTTACCCCGTTGAAAGAAATTACGCAACGTTTTGATGAGATGTTAAACCTGGTGACTAGCATGGTTACCATCTTCTCTTCATTGTTACTAAGCATGGTAATTATTGTGATCATCGCTTCAGTTAATGGCTTTGAGCAAGATGAAAAACTGAAAATTGGCCTGTTATTGAGTTTTGGTCTGAGACAACAGGATTGTTTGAAAATCACTCTAATAGAATGGTTAGTCACTGCTATCATTGCGTCGTTGGGAGCCATTGGTGGTACCTGGTTAGCGGGGGAGCTAATTTATCAGTCGCAGTTTTCTTTAAGCTACCAACCTGATTATGGATGGGTAATTGTTACCTTATTTCTGGTTAGTATTGTGATCATGTTATTGGGTTTGATAGTAAGTAAAAGATCGCTAAATACTTCTATCACCAACTTAATCAGGGCGTATGAATAAAAATAATGTGGAATAGAGAGTAGGTTATTTCACATTCATTTCACAAGTTATTTGGAATAATTCTATTATCAGAAACTAGCAAATAGAGGAATACAAAGTGAAATTGTGTAAACAGCTAATAATGTTAATCATGGTTATAATTGTAATGTGGAGTAATCTGCTACAGGCTAACGGTGAGAAAAAAATACTGATGGTAATTAGTGGTTATGGTCAACAGCAGGGAGAAGAAAAACCGGGATATGAATTCGATGAATTTTCTCAAGCTTATTTAATTTTTAAACAGAATAACATTCAAATTGACATTGCTAGCCCCAAAGGAGGCGCTGTTGAAGCAGATAAATTTAATAAGACTAAGTCCTTTAATAAACAAGTATTAGCAGACACGGTTGTAATGACGAAATTGAAAAATACACTTGCCATGAAGGATATAGACGCGAGTGTCTATGATGGTGTATTTGTTGTCGGGGGTAAAGGGGCTATGTTTGATTTACCTAAAGACACTTATTTACATCAGGTAATCGCCGACATTTACCAAAATAACGGTAGTGTTGCTGCGGTTTGTCACGGTCCGGCTGCTCTGACAGAGGTAAAACTAAGTAATGGAAAATACCTTGTTGACGGAAAAAAAGTCAATGGTTTTACCAATAAAGAAGAGTTAATGTTTGGCAAGAAATGGGTTAAACACTTTGATTTTATGCTTGAAGATAAGCTTAAAGAACGTGGCGGAAACTTTCAAAGCAGTGATGTGATGCTGAGCCACGTGGCAATTGATGGACGTTTATTGACAGGGCAAAATCCTGCGTCGACGCCGAAGATCGCACAGGCATTAGTCGCTTCTATTGGTTTGAATCCGGTTCAACGAGTTAAATTTAAAGAAGAACTAAGTTTGGATTTTATCGCCGATATCTGGGAAGGTAATAATGACAATGCAAGCACTTTTGATAGTGAAAAATATGATGCGAAATTATTGGCGATGTATGGCTACTATCGTATGATGTATGCTAAAACAGAAGATGAAAATCGCAAAGCTGTTACTTTACTGGAAATTGCTCGTCCTCATTTTGAACACCCTAATGTTACCTTGAGTTTAGCAAAAGGCTACCATCAATTAGCACAAAATGAGAAGGCTAAAAAGTTATTGACGGCTCTTATTAGTAAACATCCTGAGATGAAAGAGGCAAAGCAGCTTCTGGCTAAGCTATAATCGGAGTCAGAGACTGGTATTCCGCTTATTTCGATAGGCGGAATGTACGTTAAGGTTTTTATGGAGCAATTTGAAAGCGTGAGTACTAAAAAATTATCGATACTTGTTGTTGAAGATCAATCGGCAATCGCTGAGAATATAGCCAACTATTTTGAGCTAAGTGAACACATTCTTGACTTTGCGGTCGACGGCGAACAGGGGGTAATGCTCGCACTGAGCAATTACTACGATATTATAATACTCGATATCATGCTTCCTGGCATCGATGGACTCACCGTGTGTCAGAAAATTCGTCAAAAATCTTCACGACACATTCCAATTTTAATGTTAACTGCACGAGATTCGATAGCCGATAAAGTCATTGGCTTCGAGAGTGGCGCTGATGACTATTTGACCAAACCTTTTGCACTGGAAGAGCTTGAGGTTCGTGTTGTCGCATTATCGAGAAGGTATCTGTTACAAACTGAGCATGTGATTAAGATAGGTTCATTAACTGTTGATCGTCAACTGAAAAAAGTAACCCGTGAGTCTCAGGAATTAAAGTTAAATAGTGTCAGTTATCAGATCCTTGAGGCTTTAGCTGAGTCCCATCCAAAAGTGCTAACTCGAAGCGAACTGGTACACAGAATATGGGGCGACGAACCGACAGAATCAGATGCTTTACGTTCACATATTTATCAACTTAGAAATCTTTTAGATAAGCCTTTTTCAACCAAAATACTAAAAACAGTGCATGGTGTAGGGTTTGCACTAGAGTGTGATAGCTGATGAAAAAAAGATACCGTTCACTCAAAGTGAAGTTAATTGTAACCTTCTGCGGTTTTGCATTTTTTATATCACTATTTTTTGGCGCCTTTAATTTTATGCTGGTGTATGTGGTTGAGGATGCTTTTATCATGCGGATGTTGAAGGAAGAAGCGGTGTCTCTAACCATTCAATATGAAAATACCGGGCGTTGGTCTAAACCAGAAAACAAACATTATCAACTTTATTTTTCAGAAAAAGAATTACCGCAGTTAATTCAATTACTGCTTGTCGAAGAACCTCAACGTTTAGAGTTCTATGGCGAAGATGGTAAACACTATCATTTGCATAGAATGGCAATTGATAACAGTGTTTTTCTTGTTGCGGAAGTAAGCGATGAGCTGGTCGTTAGAAAATTTAAGAAAACCATTTTATTCTCTTTATTAATAATTACCTTAATTATCGCCGTGGTCGCATGTTTTATAGCTTTTCGTCTGGCAAAAAAGACTCTCTCTCCATTGACTCGACTATCGACAATGTTCTCAGATGCTTCTACTAATCACCTACCCAGAAATTTTGCCGATAAATTTCCCAATAATGAAATTGGAATACTTGCAAACGCGCTTGATAGTGCTGCTCAGCGAAGTGATGCGTTTGTCGAAAGAGAATTACAGTTTACTCGTGACGCCAGTCATGAATTAAGAACTCCCATAGCGATAGTTTCCGGAGCGATAGAACTATTAAAT
>CBDUHU010000548.1:0-3264 GCA_965366725.1 uncultured Kangiellaceae bacterium | reverse complement strand
TATTTGGGAAAACCCATTAAACCTCGAGTATTATTGGCACATATCAGAGCACAACTACGCCGCTACTCAAATATTCAGCACCAACATGATACTGATACAAATATTATTGCTGGTAAAATAAAAATCAATCAAACTAAAAGGGTCGTATGGGTTGAAGAAAAAGAAATTCCTCTGACTGCTGCTGAGTTTGATTTACTATGGTTGCTAGCAAAGCAAAAAGGAAAAATAGTTAAGAGGGAATATTTGCATTTCAAAATATTTGGGTTAGAGTATGATGGTGTTGATAGGAATGTGGATATTCGAATATCTAAGTTACGAAAGAAACTGGGTGATGACTCTAAATATACTGAAATGATCAAAACTGTTCGAGGAAAAGGTTACATCTTAGCTAATTAGTCTCTGTGGTAGTTATATATGCAGCATTACATTAAAATATTTTTAAGCTTTGCACTGGCCAACTATTTGTATATTTATAGCTATGATAATTATTATCTGGTAAGTGTTGAAAATAACTATCTACTTGAAAGTCGCGATCAGCTTAGACATTATGCACTTGATTTAAGAAGTCATTTGACTAAAGAAAATTTTCCATCTAAGAAAGTTGTTAACCAGTGGTCAAGTGAAAATAGCATTCCGACCAATTATTTATCTATTGAGTCATTAGATGTTGATCCTGAAATACTAACTCAATTAGAAAAATCTGACTATTCTATTGACCTTTATGCTGAATATGGCCCTTCTGTTTATATCAGAATTGATAAAGAAACGGTTGTGGAGGTTGGACCAATTGATCCTTTGTATATAGAATCAACTTCATTACAACTACCCTTTATTTTATTTCAATTATTAATTAACGCGATACTGGCTTTCGCTTTCTATCAATCATATAAGAGAAAGTCTGACTTTGTTGAAAACAGTTTGCACAATATTATTAATCGAGAATTTGTTTCTTCGCAATTAGTGGGTGAGCAGAATTTACTAAAGAGAGTTTCAGACAGTCTAATAGCAGTTGATAGTTATATATCAAAGCTAGAAAAAAACAACTTTCAAGTAACAACCGACCAACGCGACTTAATGCATGCAGTAGCACATGAGTTGCGTAGCCCAATAGCGCGTTTTAGCTTTGCTTTAGAGTTGCTGGAAGGTGAAAATAGAACCTCCGATGAAATAAAGTTAATTGAGGATATGCATGATTCAATTGATGAGCTTGAATCTCTTATTAAGGAAATCTTGAGTTACTCCAGACTCTCCCATGATGAGGTCAGAATTGAAGTTGAGCCGGTAGAACTCATTACACTTTTTAATACTGCTATTTCCCGGCTGGAAGTAATATATCCTAAGGCTTCTTTCCATCTCATTTATGACGATCAATCTCTTATCATCCAAGCTGACTATCGATTAGTTGAAAGAGCAGCTCTTAATCTATTAAGAAACGCGGCTCGATTTTGCAGCCACCATATTAACATCGAGATTTCATTATTAGAAAAGGAGGTTTTTGTTGCTATTGAAGATGATGGTATTGGCATTCCACCCGGTAAAAGAGAGAGAGTCTTTGAAGCGTTTACTCGCCTTGATCCCAGTCGCTCACGGGATTCGGGTGGCGTTGGATTGGGTTTAGCTATTGTAAAAAAAATCATTGAAAAACATCAAGGGAGAATCTGTGTGGTTGATGGTTCTTTGGGAGGGGCAAGGTTTGAGTTTTTTTTACCTCGTCAGAAAGACTCTTAAGGGCAGAGTTATAGATGTAAAATGTAGTCAGTTTTGCTCTTAGAACATTATTCGTCTATTTTTGATTAACGGACAGCCTGCTCACAAAAAAATCTGAACACTAGACTGTCTGTTCACAAAATAATAGAAGCAACAATATTATTAATTTGTTTTGATAGTAGGATGAGGTTTAATGATTTTTAGTTCTTACTATTTAATTGGTAATGCTTTTTAATATATATTGTTAGTGCACGAGCACTAATAATACATCCCCGTGAGAAATCTACTCTTATCTTTACCACATATTTATATTAAGGAACTTTATATAACAGACTGGCTGCAGATACTCCGTGTAAACATCGTAGTTTCAGTTGTTTGGCCTTAGCTCTGATTTTCTCAACTGGCCCAACAACATGGCAATAATGATTGCCATAGTTTTCAATCTGTTTAAGCCAGTGGTTTTGTTGAAGATTAAGTCGATAAAGGAGTGGGGAGATATGAGCCGGAATTGAGGCTTTATCAGGGTGGACTATAGAACGACCAGTCCATTCTACTAGTTCAACATATTCTGTTAACGATATACTGAGCTTTCTTTCCCTGAGTTTGCCCGCAATCGCATCTAGCTGATTATCGAGTGTATCTACATTTTTTATGCTATTGATTGAATTAAGCCGTTTCTTTATCGAAGTATTATCTGATTCTTCCAACTTCTCAGTGATTTTTGCTCTCACCGGATTTAAGTCAACGTAAGCCATACATGAAAAAATAGCACCTTCATCAAGTAAGGCTTGAGAAGAATAGCGTCCCTGCCAGAATCGACCGGAACAAGATTCTTCCTGATTACTTTGTTTCGCGATAGGTTCATTAAGCCTACCCATAAACCATGACAGACTACCCAGTCTTTTTCGATATAGCTTTAACTTTTCAGGGCTATTGATAATTGCCTGTTTCTTCAATTCTCGCTGTTGGTTGTATTGAGAAAGGTTCATTTTCCCGGGATAAGCTTGAATCCAGGATTCAGCGACTCTTTCGTCCGACCAATGCTGTGGAGCCAGTGGGTCAAGGTAAAGAACAATATGATAATGATTATCCATAACCGCATAAGCATAGATATCAATCGAGAATAGTTCACAGAGTGCGAGCATTCGTGACTCTAACCAGTCTTTACGGTGATTATAATCTCTACCTGTCAGTTTATCGAAACCACATAGAAATGCTCTTCTAACACATCGATTAGTACAGTGGTAGAAGCCTGGAGTTTGGTTATCAACCAGATTTCGCCTTGCAGTTGCCATTGGACTCATCCTTGAGTGATTAAAGTGCTATTTTTAACTAAAACTCATCGTTCAATCAAGCGTGAATATCTTCTAAAGCTGTAAGTAGATGTCTATTGTTGATGTACGAGAGTATTGATTAGCAGACTGTCTGTTTTTCGCTCATAAATGCTGAAGTGTCAAAATATTAACAGTAAATGTCCGGATATTAATAACCCAAATACCTGCAAATTCTTATAATTTAGATGCTAAGTAACCAGTTCAGGTGAAACTCATATTTACG
>CBDUHU010000547.1:0-3265 GCA_965366725.1 uncultured Kangiellaceae bacterium | reverse complement strand
AATTTCTGCTCTAATCATAGGTATAGCAGAATTTTCAAAAGTTACCTTTTAATCTGGATATTTTTTAGAGTTTTTTAGATAATTCCGGCAAATTAAATAATAAACGAAGCTAGAGTATTCAAGCCGCATTGTTGTAGAGAGTAGAGTAGGAGATAATAGTTTGATTAAATAGCTTTATCAGTGACCATTGTTGACTGTTTGTCGCCTGATAAATGCCATGGTTGAAAGTTCATCACTTTGCATTGATTCGCGCTTTTCTGTTTTCTTTTGCTCCTGAACCACCATTTTTTCCATTACCTGAGAAATAACCTTCGCTTTGCTACGTTTATTTTGCCAGTTATCTTTTACCGTAGTGAGTTTATCTTCACAAGCAACCAAAACTGTTTTTTGCTGAGTGATAGCTAAATCAAGTTTGCTCAGGAAATGATGGTACTGTAGCAATGTCGATCCGGAAAGACCTTGTTTTATTTTGTTCTCCATATCAGCAAGATATTCCAAACGATATTGCTCTAACTGTGCAAGTTTTTGAAGCTCCACTTCTTTCATTTCTAATGATAACCCTAGAGCTTGAGCCGCCTCTTTCTCTTTATTAAGTGCGAGCTTTTTAATCGGGGTTAATCTTTTAGATTTGACCATACCTACTCCGGAAAAACTCAAGCGTAACCAAACGCTCCTCAAAAAACACAAAATGTTAGATTATCCAGCATAAAAATATCTGCATACGATTAAAGTATAGATCGCTATTGCATCATCTGCTGTAAATATTCAACACTTTCCTGCATATGCACTTCTTCATTAATGTCCTGGCAAAGAAAACGCCTGATTTCCGGCATCATTTCAATAGCCTCATCGATCACCGGGTCGCTTCCCTTCTGGTAAGCACCAACAGTGATTAAGTCCTTGTTTTGCTGATAGTTTGAATAAAGGTATTTTAATTGATTGATAGCTTCCCGGTGCTCTTTGCTGGTTATCTGATTAATCACTCGGCTTACCGAGCCCTCTATATCAATTGCTGGATAATGACCCCCATCAGCCAACTCGCGAGAAAGTACTAAATGACCATCTAATATCGCTCTAGCTGCGTCAACAATAGGATCCTGTTGATCATCACCTTCCGCAAGAACCGTATAAAAAGCAGTAATAGAACCGCCTCCTTCTATACCATTTCCCGCTCGCTCAACCAGCTGCGGAAGCATTGCAAAAACGGATGGTGGGTAACCTTTGGTAGCAGGTGGTTCACCAATTGCCAGTGCAACTTCCCTTTGTGCCTGGCAAAATCGAGTTAAAGAGTCCATTAAAAGCAGTACATTTTTCCCTTTATCTCGAAAATACTCTGCAATCGTCGTTGCCGACATTGCACCTTGTAATCTCATCAATGGGGAGTTGTCCGCCGGTACAGCAACCACAACCGAGCGCTTTATTCCGGACGAACCGAGAATTTGTTCAATAAATTCTTTTACTTCGCGACCACGTTCACCAATCAGTCCAACAACAATGATATCTGCCTCAGTAAAACGCGTCATCATCCCAAGCAAAACACTTTTACCAACACCACTACCGGCAAGCAGTCCCATTCTCTGGCCTCTACCAACAGTCAATACAGAGTTAATTGACCTTACTCCAACATCAAGTACATCTTCAACAGGCTTTCTATGTAGTGGATTAATAGGCACTGAGGCTAAAGGACGTGCGCTAGAACAATTCACAGGCCCCTTACCATCAATAGGGAGTCCTTGCCCATCAAGTACTCGCCCTAACAAAGCATCACCAACCGGGATTTCGGCCGTTTTGTGTGTCGGGATCACCCTGGCACCAGGTCCTAATCCTTGAATGCTCCCTATCGGCATTAGATAAATCTTGTCCAATGAAAAACCAACGACTTCCGCTTCTTCAAGATTTCCACTGATATTTTCTATATGACATCTCTCACCAATATTGACATGACACCCGACGGCCTCAAGGGTCATTCCCACCATTCGGGTTAAACGACCTTCAACAACAATACTGGACTGGTTTTTAAGTCTAGATTTATATTGATTCAAAAAATCAGCAAATGTCGAGTCACTAATCATCTAAACCATCCATATCTTCTTCCGTATCACTTTCCGGAAAAGATGAATTTTGCCTCAAATCTCCATCCGTATTACTTTGACTGCGCTGCATTTCACCAACTCTCTGACCACCAACAGTACGACTAAATAGAACCGCTATTTGCTTATCAATTGAAGCATCAATTTTTGAGTTTTCCGTATTCACCTGACAACTACCTTTCTCGACACCGAGATCAGACACTATTTGCCAACGGTTAGTTTCCGATTGTGAGTCAATCGATAATGCACTATTTATCACTTTAGCATCTTCAGGATGTAACGATATCGAAATTTGCTGGGAACCCGCAGGTAACATTTTCAGAGCTTCACGTATGATAGCTATTAGCTGTGTCGGGTCCTGTTTTAACTCACGTCGAACAATTTGCCGTGCGATAGCAAAAGAGAGTTCTAACAATTGTGATTCTGTTTTTTCTTTACATTGTTTCATCGGCTCCGCTAGTTGCTCCATCAACAAGGTTAGCCGGTTAAGTAACGTATCAACCTTTTGCTGCGCAGATATTAATCCTTCTTTCTGACCTTTGGAAAACCCTTCTTCATAAGCCGAATCTCGAATCGCCTTTAATTCCTCGGCCTCAATCTTAGCTTGTTCTGCTTGAGAAATTTCTGCTAACTCTTCATTTTCTTCATCCTCAACAGGCTGCTGAAATCCAGGCACATCGCTGCCTTCCAATGTAGGCAGTGACCAGGTTGAAAACTCACTCACACCTTTTAAAGGCTTAGTCGTTTCATCGGACTTTACTTTCAACACCATCTAAACCATTTCCTCGCCACCACCACCAAGAACAATCTCACCTGAATCAGCCATCCTACGGGCAACCGTAAGAATTTCTTTTTGCGCAGATTCAACTTCACTCAATTTTACAGGTCCCATTGCATCAAGATCATCGCGCATTAGTTCAGCTGCACGTTTAGACATGTTTTTGAATATTTTTTCTTTTATATCTTCATCACAGGCCTTAAGTGCAACAATCAAAGTATCGGTTGCAATTTCTCTTAACAATGCTTGAATACCACGATCATCAACGTCAATTAAATTGTCAAAGACAAACATCATATCTTCGATTTTCTGCGCCAGATCTTCATCAGTTTCTTTTATCGCATCCATAATCAAAGCTTCATTAGTTCCGTCCATAAAGTTCATAATATCAGCGACT
>CBDUHU010000546.1:0-3267 GCA_965366725.1 uncultured Kangiellaceae bacterium | reverse complement strand
CTCACTTATAATTCGCCGCCCTTTTTATGGGGAGAAACGACTCTAGCGAGTACTGGCTTATCGGATAAATATAAGCCAGTGGCGCCAAGAGCCAATCTCTGAACTGGTCGCGGTCAGAGAAAAACACTAAATTTTTGGAGAAATACAATGAGTAATTCATTTGAACTAAATGTTGAGCTTCGAGAAGATATGGGGAAAGGTGCGAGCCGCCGCCTACGTCGTCTTGAAGACAAAATCCCGGGAATCGTATACGGCGGTGGCAAAAAGCCACAAGCTATCAGTATTCGTCATTCTGAAATTATCAAAAGCCTTGAAGATGAAGCTTTTTACTCTCATATCCTGACTTTAAAAGCAGGCGATAAGACTGAGAATGTTATTTTAAAAGATCTTCAACGTCACGCTTATAAGCCAAAGGTTACTCACGCTGACTTTATGCGTGTTAAAGCAAACCAGAAGTTACAAACTTCAGTTCCGCTTCACTTCCTAAATGAAGATTCTTGTCCTGGTGTTAAAGAAGGTGGTGTTATCACTCACTCTATCACTAGCGTTGAAGTTTCTTGTTTGCCTAAAAATCTACCAGAATTCCTGGAAGTAGATTTGGCTGATTTGACAATGGATCAAGTTGTTCATCTTTCAGACATCAACTTACCTGAAGGTGTTGAAATTGTTGAACTTTCTCACGGTTCAGACCATGACCAGGCGATTGTTACAATCCATAAAGGTCGTGCGGCAAGTACTGAAGATGACGACGCTGCCTCTGAAGAAGAAGCTGCTGAGTAAGCTTTTTCTGAACTTTATGCTGGTGGAGCATTACCAGCATAAAGGTCAAATGATATGACAGATATCAAATTAATTGTTGGGCTCGGTAATCCGGGCCCTCAATATTCTCAGACCCGACACAATGCTGGCGCTTGGTATGTTGAAGCCCTGGCAAGAGACTACTCGATTCCACTTCAGCTGGAAACCAAGTTTTTTGGTCATGTAGGTCGTGGTTTAATCGGCAATAAAGATTGTCGATTGTTGATCCCGAATACTTTTATGAATTTAAGCGGTAAAGCGGTTGGTGCTTTAGCCACTTTCTATAAAATTTTACCGGATGAAATCCTGGTAGCTCACGATGAGCTGGATATGGAACCGGGAACCGTCAAATTAAAGAAATCTGGTGGCCACGGTGGTCATAACGGATTACGCGATATTATCAAATCCCTTGCCAATTGCCGCGACTTTTATCGTTTGCGTATTGGTATTGGACATCCTGGCAATAAAAACCAGGTTTCAAATTTTGTGCTGGGTAAAGCCCCCGCCAATGAGCAACGCTCAATCGAAGAGAGTATTGATGAAGCACTGCGTCATACTGGCGATATGATCAAGGGTCAGCACGATAAAGTAATGCAGTCGATGCATGCTTTCAAAGCCTCTAATTAAGTTTAAATTTTCGGAGTAACACCATGGGTTTTAAATGTGGAATTGTCGGTCTACCTAATGTTGGTAAATCAACGCTGTTTAATGCATTAACAGATGCTGGCATCGATGCCCAGAATTACCCTTTCTGTACGATTGAACCAAATACTGGTGTTGTTCCTGTTCCTGATCCACGTATTGATGCTTTAGCTAAGATTGTTAACCCTGAGCGGGTAATGCCGACAACCATGGAGTTTGTAGATATTGCCGGGTTGGTTAAAGGTGCTTCACAAGGTGAAGGTCTGGGTAATCAGTTTTTGGGTAATATTCGTTCAACCGATGCGATTGCGCATGTGGTGCGTTGCTTTGAAAATGATGATGTCATTCATGTGGAAAATAAAATTGATCCTTTGGATGATATTGAAGTGATTAACACGGAATTAGCACTGGCTGATTTAGAGTCGGTTGAAAAGCAGATTCTAAGAAATACCAAAATCGCTAAAAGTGGTGATAAAGACGCCAAAGCAATGTTGGTAATTCTGGAAAAATGTAAAGCGCTATTAGATGATACCTTGCCGATTAGAGCAGGCGACTGGGATGAGGATGAATGGGCGGTTGTCAGTAAAATGCAGATGATCACCAGCAAGCCGACAATGTATATAGCGAATGTCAGCGAAGATGGCTTTGAGAATAATCCTTTTCTGGATAAGGTAGCTGAACTGGCTGCTAAGGAAAACGCCAGTGTGGTGTCTGTGTGCGCTTCTATGGAGTCTGAACTAGCTGGTATGGATGAGGAAGAACAACAGGAGTTTCTTGGCGATATGGGCCTTGAAGAGCCTGGTTTGAACAGGGTAATCCGTTCGGGTTATGAGCTTTTGCATTTGCAAACTTACTTTACTGCGGGTGTTAAGGAAGTGAGAGCCTGGACAATTCCTGTAGATGCGACTGCACCACAGGCCGCGGGGGTGATTCACACGGATTTTGAGAAAGGTTTTATTCGCGCTGAAGTGACTGCTTATGATGATTTTATTGAGTTTAACGGTGAGTCAGGGGCTAAGGAAGCGGGTAAATGGCGTTTGGAAGGTAAGGATTATCTGGTAAAAGACGGTGATGTTGTGCATTTTCGCTTTAATGTTTAGTTCTGGAAAAGACTTCTGAAATTTTTGTTAAATATTTGCGGTCTATGTGTTGACAAACAGGCCGCTAAAATGGAAAATACGCGCCTCTTGAGTCTTGACCAACATTTCTCAAGAATATAATTATGGCAAGGTAGCTCAGCTGGTTAGAGCACATCACTCATAATGATGGGGTCGGTGGTTCAACTCCACTCCTTGCTACCATATACTTTAAAGCCCTCCTTGCGAGGGCTTTTTTGTGGTTGTATATTAAATACTTTGCCTGGTTTCATTTTAAAACCTCTGGTTTGGGTTCAATCTATATCAGTCAGATAAAATCACTTGTCAGTTTGCCATAAAGAGGGTTTTGGTGACCAATCACCTTCACCAAAATATTGAATAAATCCAACTCCATTACTTGGTTTGGATGTACTCGTTTCATATTTTCAGGAT
This sequence comes from uncultured Kangiellaceae bacterium, assembly GCA_965366725.1. Taxonomy (GTDB): domain Bacteria; phylum Pseudomonadota; class Gammaproteobacteria; order Enterobacterales; family Kangiellaceae; genus Aliikangiella. Next base: position 298 of record CBDUHU010000546.1, on the reverse strand, counting down.
GATCAACTTTGCTTGGATAAATAAATTTATTGATGATATTTAATTTATCATCACTCTCGGGTCCAAATGAGAACATCAATGTCCCCAAACCGCCATTTTGGCGAACAAAATTTATCTGGTTTATTGTTTCACCATTTTCCACCCAGTTATTATTAATTTGAAGTCCTGGAAAAATATTTTTATAGTTTTTCGTTTGCTGTTTGAACTCCAGCCAAAGTTCATCAAAGTTTGGAGCCGGATCTTCCATGTCCCAGTAAATCATTGGTACAATAAAATCAATTATACCTTTGTCCAACCA
>CBDUHU010000545.1:0-3270 GCA_965366725.1 uncultured Kangiellaceae bacterium | reverse complement strand
AGGCTGCAAAGCTTTTGAAAGTACACAATTTGAATGATCGAGTAGATTTTTCTGCAAAATTGCTTTCCAACCAGTCAATTTGCCCTAATAACCTGGCCACAATCAAGGTTCGAGTAGTATCTTGATTAGCAACTTCGGCGGCATGGACAAAACCTGATATGTATAATACTGCAATGACTATGAAAGCAATGCTCTTCAATGCTTAACTTCCCCTAAAACCCATGTATAGCTTGAATTATTGATAGTAACTACTTTACTGGATAAGTATAGGACAATGTAGCAATATTTCTATCTATCGCCAGATCTAATCAAAAGTTCTAAAAAATATTGATTTTTTCTCTGGTCAATTATCAGCCTAACCCCGTATAATATGCGCGCTCAAAAATCAGCAATCCATGGTGATCTTAGTTGGTCATAATCTGATTGTTTTTCTTTGGACAAATTCAGGTCTCGCAAATACCACAATCTGGCGCAATCTATCAGCGACTTTGGATTGAGCAGATTTGGTGTTTTTAAACTATAGTAGGCGTTTGATACTCAACTTTTTACCACAGAAAACTCTATGATAAAAATACGTAAAGGTCTGGATCTTCCTATTTCTGGAAGCCCCAAACAAGAAATTTTTAATGGGCCGACAGTCTCTGAAGTAGCGCTGTTAGGCGAAGATTACATTGATATGAAACCAACAATGAAAGTCCGCGTTGACCAGAAGGTTAAATGTGGAGATGAACTATTCATTGATAAAAAGACCGATGGCGTCATATATACAGCCCCAGCAAGCGGCACAATTAAAGCAATTAACCGTGGTGCTAAGAGAAAATTATTATCGGTTGTTATTGCGATTGAAGGTGATGAATATCGCGAATTTAACAAATACAACCCAGCTCAACTTCCACAGCTAAAGAGACAGGAAGTGGTCGATAACATTGTTGCTTCAGGTTTATGGCCTAGCTTTCGTACACGCCCAATGAGCAAAGTTCCAGAAATAGACGCGGAACCAGCAGCTATTTTCGTATCTGTGATTGATACCAATCCTCTAGCGGCAGACCCAATGGTCATTGTTAATGCTAATATGGATGCCTTTAACCACGGATTAACTGTCATCAGACATTTAACCAAAGGTGAGCTATTTGTATCTTATAATGGGGATAAAAAACACGATTTAGCGCAAAACCCTGTTGCCTCTTATAATGCTTTTGGTGGCCTCCACCCTGCTGGAAATGTAGGGACTCATATCCATTTTTTAAAGCCAGTAGATAATAACCGAACAGTTTGGCACATTGGATATCAAGATGTTATTGCTATTGGTAAGTTATTTACCACTGGTCACCTGTATACCGAGCGAGTTATTTCTCTGGCAGGCCCGCTAGTAAACGAACCTCGATTACTCAAAACAAGGGTTGGCGCGAGTATTGAACAACTACTTCATGAGCAGATTGATGAAAGCGATGAAAGAATAATCTCCGGCTCAGTATTTAATGGTCATATTGCTGTTCACCACCGAGCTTTTCTTGGTAAATACCATAATCAGGTATCGGTTCTTGCTGAGGGTCGTGAGAAGGAGTTTTTCGGCTGGATTCACCTTGGCACAGATAAGTTTTCAGTAACAAATGCGTTTATTTCACATTTAAATACGAATAAGACATTTGACTTCACAACCACAACAGGTGGGAGTGAAAGAGCCATCATGCCAATTGGTAGCTACGAGCAGGTTATGCCGTGGGATATTTTGCCCACTCAATTAATTAGAGCTTTGGCAGTTGGTGATACAGATACAGCACAGAGACTTGGATGCCTGGAGTTTGATGAAGAAGATATTGCGCTTTGTACATTCGTTTGTCCTGGCAAATATGAGTACGGCCCGATTCTTAGAGATGTACTCACCACAATTGAGAAGGAAGGTTGATGAAAGGTTTACGCGAATATATTGATCACCTGGAACCTCATTTTGAGAAGGGTGGCAAATATGAAAAATGGTATGCGCTTTACGAAGCAGTAACAACAATATTTTATACACCGGGTCATGTCACTCAGAATGCCTCTCATGTTCGAGATAATATCGACCTTAAGAGAATTATGATTTTTGTGTGGGCATGTACTTTTCCGGCGATGTTTTGGGGAATGTACAATGTTGGCTTTCAAGCCGTTGACGCTATGGCAACTACCGGAGTTTCATCTTTAGAAGGCTGGCGTGGTTGGATGATGCAGCTATTTGGTGCGGAGTATTCAAAAGATGTTTTAAGCTCAATATTTATTGGTGCTTTATACTTTCTGCCAATTTATGCTACCGCTTTTATTGTTGGAGGCTTCTGGGAAGTTTTATTTGCTTCAGTTCGAGGCCATGAAATTAATGAAGGTTTTTTTGTTACTTCAATTTTATTTGCATTAATTTTACCCCCTGAAATTCCACTATGGCAAGCTGCACTGGGGATTAGTTTCGGTGTTGTAATTGCTAAAGAAGTTTTTGGTGGAACAGGCAAGAACTTCCTTAACCCGGCCCTGGCAGGTAGAGCATTCTTATTTTTTGCCTATCCAGCAGATATGTCAGGCGAAGTGTGGAACGTTGTCGATGGATACTCTGGCGCGACTCCACTTGCGGCTGCAGCAGTAGGAAACCTCGAATATACAATCAATGCTCAATGGTGGGACTCATTTTATGGGTTTATACCAGGCTCTATCGGTGAAGTTTCTACACTGATGATTTTGATTGGAGGCTTAATGTTAGTTTATTTAAAAATAGCCTCCTGGAGAATCATCACAGGGGTTATGGGCGGTATGATTGCAACCTCTTTGTTGTTTAATCTAATTGGCAGCGATACCAATCCGATGTTTGCAATGCCCTGGTACTGGCATCTGGTAACCGGTGGATTCGCTTTTGGATTAATGTTTATGGCAACCGATCCGGTTTCTGCATCTTTAACCAACAAAGGTAAATTTTATTTTGGTGCACTTGTTGGCTTAATGTGTGTACTTATCCGCGTAGTTAATCCGGCATACCCTGAGGGGATGATGTTGGCAATTCTATTCGCAAACTTGTTTGCTCCTCTCATCGATCACTTTATTGTAGAAGCAAATATCAAGCGGAGGGCAAAACGTTATGTCAGCTAATAATGATTCTTTTTTTAAGACGGTAACAGTTGCAGTTGCTTTATGTCTGGTTTGCTCAATCATAGTTTCAGGCACTGCCGTTGTTTTAAAAGACAAACAAATAACGAATGCTTCTCTGGATAAAAAACGAAACATTCTGATTGCAGCCAACTTACTACAAGC
>CBDUHU010000544.1:0-3280 GCA_965366725.1 uncultured Kangiellaceae bacterium | reverse complement strand
CGCTAGCTTAAATAATTGCGTTTTCAATTATGGCTGGTTATGCGGCTCCAAAAGTTTGGGCGGCCCAGGATAAAATTTTGGAAGGTCAAATTAAAAAAATAGTTCAAGACAGTGAAAAATAATAGGACATCCAAACAAAATAAGGGGGCATCCAAATAATGGTAGATTTCGTATGTGCGAAATTGACAAATACCGGTATCGAATTGAAGTGATTAACCGGTGTGAATTGTGCTTTTCCCTATGGTGAAGAGCATTTGACCGGCCATAACTTTGAGCACATTGAAATTTGGAGGAGGAAGAATTAGTTTATCTTAGCGGAACCGTCGGTATTGAAATAGCTAGTTATGTCAAATCATTATAGTAATTTGTAAAAAAGCATAAAAGGGTTAGCTAATGAAATCCCGTACCATCCATGATTACAGGACAGCCTGAAATTGGATGCTGTATCTGTCATAATAAACCAATAACAGTTTTTCCAGTGGATTCATGCGCCTTTTTCAATGACTATTAATTAAAGGAAACTCTACAATGTCCCAAAACTTGCCAGAAGCACTCTATTTTGAACGTAATAGTGACTCCTTTGAAACAACTGGCGTTGTTCATTTAAATAACTATGCAAAAGGAGCATGTAGTTCCTTAACAATGCATTTACCCTTAGCGAAAGGTTTTACTATGGGAAAAATTAGCCAGGTTTCATTGATGGCGCCAAATGGGTTTTTATATGACAAAATCCCATCATATCTTTCTTTAAGACCGCTAATAACAGATGTATGGAGTACTGTTGAAACATTAGGCCCAATAACGGGTATCAAGAAAATTCCCAACGGTGCTAACTTTGTATGGTCGACGAGAACTGGTAGGAATGAGTATAAAGACGTTACGGTTCAAGTCGCCATCAGTGACTTAATCAACCCACAAGTTACTGGTAAAACTGGTGACTTTCAGATTAGAATTAATTCTGAATCGAAAACCTGTTTTATCAATGCCCCTGGTGTTGTGATTACTGATTAAGTTTGCATGCTAAAAGCTGAGTCGATGAAGTCGAATCACTGATGACTCCAGAAAGTGTTGATAGATTATACTCTATTTATTACTCTCAGTGAGATTGATAGGAGTTTGCGACGGTGAAACGTCATTTTTTTAGAAAAAATAAAAAACTAATCAATATTATACTCGTTCTTAATGTCATAATTTACGTGACTTCCATTGCTTACTTTGGCTGTAATGGTTTATTAAATGCTTTTGAAGAGTCGGGCAACTACTTTTGTAATAATCATGGAAATATTCTTGAGGTTTCAAAGTTTGGGTATTATTTTACTTTTTATCACACATTAATCGTTTTTCCTGTTCACGGCGTATTACAGATTTGCATTTTGTTGTTTGGTCAAACACCTGATTGAGAATAAATTAGCTGGCAACTAGATACAGGGCTGAGTACAGGACTTCTGAAAACGGATATAGGATACAGACAACGCTACAAAAATAAGGAATAAGTATGAAGAAAAAATCACCATTAATATTATTACTGTTCTTTCTATTATCCGGATGTGTCAGTAACAAAAGCTCTTTCAGACATGATGTAGCCTTATCTTTTGATTCGGAACGAATTGCCTATAATGTCGTTGGCAAAGGGAGTATTGCACTGGTTTTTATTCATGGATGGAGTTGTGACGGACGTTATTGGCAGAATCAAACTCCTGTATTTGCAAAAGAGTATCAAGTTATCACGGTCGATTTAGCTGGCCATGGTCATTCTTCATTAAATCGATCTGAATTTTCAATGTTGTCATTCGCTAATGATGTAAAAGCGATTATTGATAAAGAGAAAATTAATAAAGCTATTTTGGTTGGCCATTCAATGGGAGGCGCTGTAATTGCTGAAGCAGCCAGGCTAATGCCTGATAAAGTGATTGGAATTATCGGTGTTGATACTTTGCAAAATATTGCAGAGCGCACTCCTCAAAGTGTTATTGATGAAATGGCAAACCCGTTTGAAGTTGACTTTAACAGCGCAGCGCAGAATTTTGTTTCATCAATGTTTGTCGAGAATAGCGATCAAGAGTTAGTCAGTTGGGTAAAAGAAGATATGTCCTCAGCACCAAAGGATGTTGCTTTAAGTGCATTTTATAACTACCTGGGTCAATTTGTTAATGGTGAGGCAGCCAGCGTATTTAAGGATATTACTATTCCTGTTATCTCAATTAATGCAAGATTATGGGAGACAAAACCAGGGGAAAACCGTAAACATATCAAAAACTATAAACTCTTTTATATCGAAGAATCTGGCCATTTTCCAATGCTTGAAAAGCCCGAAGAATTTAATGTTCTTCTGAAAAAATCACTTAACGCTATAAAATTAAGCGCTACTAAAAATAGATAAAAGAATAGCTGGTGTTCTGGTTATAAAATAAGGTGTCTAGCAGGTCTCTGTTTCTGAGAAAGTTAAATAACCTGTTGAATAAAATCGCAATGCTGAATAACGTGAGGAAGTATCGTGGGAAAGGTAAAAGTAGCAGTTGTTCAAGCTGCGTCTGTTTTGTTTAATAAGACTGAGTCAATCAAAAAAGCTTGTCAATTAGTTGAAGAAGCTGGCAAAGAGGGAAGTGAAATTGTTCTTTTACCTGAGGCATTTATACCTGCATACCCTAGAGGATTTACCTTCGGCATGAAAATAGGAAACAGAAGCGAAGAGGGTCGTGCGTTGTGGCAGCGGTATTGGGAAAATTCGATAGATGCATCTGGTTCAGAAGTGTCCTTGTTAGGAAAAGCCGCGAGAGACGCAGGGGTGTATATGTCGGTGGGTGTTATTGAGCGGGATGGGGCATCTGGTGGAGAAACGCTTTACTGCTCGATGCTATATTTTTCACCAGAAGGAAAGATGATAGGTAAACATAGAAAATTAAAACCAACAGGATCAGAACGTTTAATATGGGGAGAGGGCGACGGCAGCACTATGCCTGTTTTCTCAACTGAATTAGGTAAAATAGGAGGATTGATCTGCTGGGAAAACTACATGCCTCTGGCTCGTATGGCAATGTATGGTAAAGGCGTTGAAATCTACCTGGCTCCTACCGCAGATTCCCGAGAAACCTGGCAAGCTACAATGCGCCATATTGCCTGTGAGGGACGCTGTTTTGTTCTTGGGTGTAATCAATTTGTCACAAAAGATATGTATCCGGCAGATTTAGAAACAATTGATGAACTCGCTGAGCAGCCTGATTTAATGTGTCGAGGAGGCAGTGTCATTGTAGCCCCTTCTGGCGACGTTATTGCCGGTCCT
>CBDUHU010000543.1:0-3280 GCA_965366725.1 uncultured Kangiellaceae bacterium | reverse complement strand
AAGCGTATTGCAACCGCTTGCAATGACTAATAGTAGTTATCAACAGCCACTGCCAAAAAACCTCTGGAATCAGGCAAGTGCTGCCTACGATAGTCAGGGCAACCAGTTAAAAGGTAACTGGAATAATTATCCGGAACAGGCTGCCGCGGGTTTATGGACAACTCCATCAGACTTGCTAAAGTACTTACTTGCTATCCAAAAAATTGTCGCAGGCGACAACAAAGGAATAATCAAGCGACAGTTGGTATTAGAAATGCTTAGCCCTGACGATAATCAATGGGGACTAGGACCGTCGATAGATAAGGTTGGTCAGGAAACAATATTTGGTCATGGAGGCAAAAATGCCGGATTCACCAATGAATTCACTGCTTTTGTCAATAAAGGGGATAGTGTTGTTATTATGGCCAATGGTGACAACGCCAACCCATTGATTACCGAATTAAAAATGGCTATTTCAAATTATTATAACTGGGGATTGGAGGAACCTGTTTTAATCGAGAATATTAAACTGAACAAGACCGTTGCGCTGACGCTGCCAGGAAAATATGAGTTTGCTGATGAGCCAGGCTATTTTGTTGAACTCAACATAAAAGATAATAAAGTCATGATATTCGACCCAAGCACTGAGGTTTTATCGATATTTGCAGCGACATCAGACAACACATTAATCAACCTGGAAAGTGGTTCTAAGATAGTGTTGAAAAAGGATGAAAATGGGAAGGTAAAGGGCTTTATCTGGTCTGAACATTTCCAGTTTAACAAAGTTGGGTAACGCTAGTATTCAGTCTACAGTACCTGTTCTAAGCAATGATTCCGATAGATTCTGTACTTTGCGCATCATACCTGGAGATAGGCAAATAAAGATAATAAAAATTCGACTGATTTTAAATTCTTAGGCTTGCTGCTGGACAGACCACATTTCCATTGGGTATATTGACCTTCAAACTAACTGATTAAAACTCATCATAGCCCTCAGGAAACCATGACCGATAATCTTTTCACTAGTCTGAAACAAGCCATTTTGGGGCTTTTTCTTCTTATAGCATTTCCAGCAACAGCTGATGAGGACTTTTCAAAGCAATTATTTGAAGCTTTTACTAATAAGCAGTTAACCCCCCATATCTCATTGATTATGCCCGGTTTGAGCGAGCAAAGTGCTTATAAAATACAAAAAAATTATGTTCAGCTTCGCCAACAGCAAGACCCTGTTACTGGCTATAAAGCGGGATTAACTTCGCAAGCCGGACAACAAAAATTTTCGGTTTCCGGCTCATTATCGGGGGCGCTTTTTGCCAGCGGCCAGATAAAAGACGGTCAAAAAATATCAATTAGAAATGCCGGTAAGTTAATGTTAGAAACCGAATTAGGTTTTATTCTTTCAAAAGCTATCTCTCAACCAGTCAAAAATCCTCAAGAGTTAACAAACTCTATCGAATCCATTGCAGCAATCGTTGAACTTCCAGATCTCGGCTACGTTGATTTGAAAAAACTCAAAGGAATAGACCTGATAGCAGCTAATCTTGCTTCTCATCAATATATCATTGGCGACAAGGTATCAATCGGTTCAATAGGAAATATCAATCAAATAACAACTCATCTAAGCTATAATGGTAAGGAAATTTTTAAGGGAATGGCAACTGACGCTCAGGGTGACCAATGGGTAGCATTGCATTGGCTAGTCAACCATCTGCTTGAACAAGGCTACCAGCTGTCAGCAGGTGATCTACTCATTACCGGCGCACTCGGAAAAATGGTTGCGGCAAACAGCGGTGATTACCTTGCGCAATTTGGACCGTTAGGACAGATTAATTTTAAGATAACCCCCTGAACCAAAAATAACCACTCTCATTAAACTAACTAATTGGTGAACAATAATGTCCATCCAACTTCAAATGGAATCGAGTGAAGTCATGAAATCTGATAATAACCACCAAATTCAGGATGCACGGGAGATTTTTGAGCTTCAGCAAAGCGCGTTCCACGAAAGCCCCTATCCTGATGAAGGTTTTCGCAAAAAACAACTTATTGCCCTTAAGAAATCCCTTTTAAAACATCAGGATAAATTGGTCAAAGCGATATCAGCAGACTTTGGCTGTCGCTCAGATGATGAAACTCGACTCGCAGATATTATGCCAACCGTGATGAATATTGAGCACACGATCAGTCACCTGCGCGACTGGATGAAACCTGAAAAACGTTCGGTTTCAATGATGTTTCAGCCTGCACAGGCACGCCTGATGTTTCAGCCACTTGGCGTTATCGGTATTATGTCACCCTGGAATTATCCGGTTTACCTGGCTCTGGGTCCGCTTGTTGCTGCATTGGCGGCAGGAAATAGAGCGATGATTAAACCTTCAGAATATTGCCCCTACAGTAACCGGATACTTAAAGAAATAATCGAAGAAGTCTTTACCAAAGACGAAGTTTATATTGTTGAGGGCGATGCCGAAGTCGCGACAGCATTCACTAAATTGCCTTTTGATCATATCCTTTTTACTGGTTCTACCAATGTCGGCAAGCTAGTTATGGCAGAGGCTGCAAAAAATCTGACTCCAGTTACCCTGGAATTGGGTGGTAAATCACCGGTATTAATTGCGCCTGATGTCAGCGCTGATTTTGCGGTAGAAAGAATGCTGTATGGGAAATGTCTAAATGCTGGACAAACTTGTGTTGCACCCGACTATGTATTGTGTCCGGAAGATAAAAAGGCGGAACTTATTGAGGCTTTTAAAAAGCAGTTTAAAAAGCTATATCCAGATCTGAACAACGGTGATTACACATCTGTTGTTAATCAGGCTCAATACCAAAGACTTCAGTCCTGGATAGAAGATGCACAACAAAAAGGGGCTGAAGTAATAGAACTGGCGGAACCTGGCGATAGACACCCACGCTCAATGCCACTCAAATTACTAACCAAAGTTAATACTTCAATGAAAGTAATGCAGGAGGAAATTTTCGGTCCCCTGCTTCCTATTATTGCTTATAAAGATCTAAAACAAGCTACCCGAATAATTCATTCGCACCCTCGCCCGCTGGCACTATATCTGTTTACCATGAATAAGCGTCTTGAAGATCAGATATTACGCCACACTCACGCTGGCGGTGTCTGCATCAATGATACAGTTTCTCATGTTGCCCAGGATGACCTTCCTTTTGGTGGTATCGGTCCATCAGGAATGGGGAGTTATCATGCTAAAGAGGGATTTTTAACTTTCTCAAAAGCCAAACCAATTTTCAAAAGAGGAAGGTTAAACTCCGCAAAAACAGCATTTCCTCCTTA
>CBDUHU010000542.1:0-3283 GCA_965366725.1 uncultured Kangiellaceae bacterium | reverse complement strand
TTATGTAGTTATTAAAATAGAACAGCTATCAAATGACTTTAAATCTGGTGTCGCGCGCAAATTTGAAAGTATGCAACCCCGGCTGGCTGAATTGAGAGATTGGCATGCGTTTGCGACTACACCGAAAAAGCAACAACTCTGTCAGCAGATGAGCGCCCTGTGCAATAGCGATTATTCTCCACTTGAGCAAGCGAAAGCTGTCAGGCTGTTGCAAAATGAGTGGAAAGAACTGAGAGCGTCCGATAGTGATGCTGATCAGCAACTATGGGATCAGTTTAAGCAGGCGAGTGACACGGCTTATCAACCTTGCCTGGCATATTATGCTGAACAGGATAAAATAAAAGCGAATAATCTGAGTAGTCGTATGTCTATCTGCTCTTCATTAGAACAATTTATCAATGAGACTAATTGGGACTCACCGGACTGGAAACATATTGATAACTTGCTCGCTGAAAATACTAGAAACTGGCATAAATATCAGCCTGTACCAGAGAATGAAAAGCGCCTTTGTGATGAACAATTCAATCAGCTTTCTAATACTATTCGACAGCGACTGAATCAGCAAAAGCAGTTAAACCTTGATGCTCGTTGTTCACTGGTTGCCAAAGCCAATGAACTTAATAATAGCGAGGAACTTGATGTTGCGATTGAGTCTGCGATAAAGCTACAAAAGCAATGGAAGCAGGTGGGAATGACATTCTATAAAGCTGATAGAGAACAATGGAAGTTATTTCGAACCGCTTTGGATAAACTATTTAACAAAAGAAACGATCAGCGGCAGGCGTTTTTATCCAGCTTGCAGGATAACCAGCAAAAACTAGAAAATTTAACAAAAGCAATCAACGAATTGTGCGCCCTTGATGATGATTCGCTTAAAGAAAATCATGAAAAATATCGACAGCTTAAACTCAGTTGGAATGCAGATGATAAACTACCAAAAGCAAAAGCCAGCAAGATCTTAGCAAGTTTTCATAATGCCTGTGAGCGTTTTGAAAATCACTTTGCCGGGCTGGGTGAGCGCCAACGAGTGCAGCAACTTAAATCTTTGATTAATGGTATTGATCAGCTGGCGGATGCCGAAGAAATGCGCATCGAGGGAATTGAATTTGATCAGAATAAACTGATTGAATCAATAACTGCTTGCCCGTGTGATTCCGTTGGTAAAAACCTATTAAAACAGCGACTTAATCGTTTGTTGGATTCAACTACAGCTGAAATAAACCAGTCAGGAATAGGTGAAGTTGAACGATTGGCATTAGAAGGTGAGATTCTTGCTGGTATTGATTCACCTGAAAAATATAAAGAAGCACGTATGGAACTACAGTTGAAATCTTTGCAACAAGGACTTGGCAAAATATCTATTGGTAATACCAACGAACAATTGGGGAAAATTATACAATCCTGGATGTCGATTGGTTTTATTCCCAAAGAACAGAGGCTGTTATTAGATGTCAGACGTAATACATTGATTTCACTTTTGACTAAATAAGATAGCCGCTGGTTATTAACTTAAACCCTTAATTGATGGTTCAGGGACTTTGCCTGAAGAGAAAGTAACTTTAGTGTTTTGTGGATTTTCTGAAAGCAAAGTTTTTAGCTTCTGGTTGTTATGTTTCTTAAATCAGGAAGTAGCTATTCTGCAACCATCGTCATCGTATTTGCATCTCCAGTTACCTGCCAGCGGCCATCTGGCTTTTCTAAAACTGGAAAGAAATGTCCTGCCGTTAGTGTTGCGAGGTTCCATTTTTAGGGAGAATGCAAGCTCTGACTCAATCAAGAGATAGGCCTGATCACTAAACACTATTATTTGCCGAATCTTACTATCAAGAACAAAATTAACAGGCGATTCCTCTGACGAACCTCCCGCAGCAGCCTGGGTAAAGGTGTCCGCCAGTGACAGGTAGCAAAAAACAGTGCATCATCTTTCCAATAATGTTAAAACGAGCGATTGGCTTATCTATAAATTAAATCAACACCTGGATTCAATGGGATTTACCACAATTAAGTACAAATGTAATAATATATCCTTTTATAATCAGTAGCTTAAGCTATATGTTGAACCCAAACTAAATATTTCTAGTGAGTGTTAGAAATGTATAACAATCAAGTCAAACCAGCTAAATTTGCAAGCACTTCAATCAGTTGAATTGAGGCTGATTAGTGGCTACCAGATAAAAATACTGATAGGCAATTTTCTCGTTTATCGCACAATTTACAGGAAGAATCGTTAAAACCAGACTATTCTGAAAAGGTAATGGACAAATTCAACAAAATGCCAGGATGTTAATCAGTCTATTTTTTATCTGAGAGAAGTTAATATGTTTGGAAATAAAGCGAGAATCAATGAGCTTGAAGCAGCTAATCAGGCATTATTGAAAGAAAATAATACATTAAAAGCAAATATTGATGAATTAGAAAATAGCCATCGAAATGATATGAAGGCGATTCATGAGGAAGAAAGCGATCGTGCATTAACCAGAGAAATCTGGTTGCTTTTATTAGACTCAATTACATCCATTTTTGATATTAGAGAGAACTTTTCTGTTTCTACCGAAAAAGTAATGAACGAAAGTGCCAATCTATCTCAACTTGACGGGATTTTTAGTGAAAGCAGTGTTGTACTAAACCATATTCTGGATAGTGTCAGCAATATCGAAAAAGAGGCTAACGCCAGTAGTTCAAAAATGACATCTCTGGTGACTGCATCAGAAAATATAGCCAGTTTTGTTGATGTTATCAGTAATATATCAGGTCAAACTAATTTGTTAGCATTAAATGCTGCGATTGAAGCGGCAAGAGCAGGGGAGCAGGGAAGAGGCTTTGCTGTTGTTGCTGACGAAGTTCGTGCGCTCGCACAAAATACCGGTGATGCAACAGCCAAAATCAGTGATTTGATCAGTAAAGTGAAGAATGACACCAGTGAAGCAGGGACATGCATCGAAGACTTAACCCAATACAGTGCAGACATAGTGGCTAAAAACGAATCACTAAAAACCACCTATGATTTATTACTTCAGTCTTCAAAAGACATGCGCGATACAATTGAACTTGCCTCTAGCAATAGCTTTATACAAACCATTAAACTAGATCACCTGGTATGGAAGTCAGAAATATATGGTGCAATTTTTGATCGTAATCATAAAACTGCTAGCGATGTGAGTGATCATCGAGCTTGTCGCCTGGGGCAATGGTATTACGACGGTGAAGGAGTTGAAAAAAGACAAAGTAACACTAGTATGCAACGTATTGAGGAACCTCATAAAAATATTCATCAATATGGTAT
>CBDUHU010000541.1:0-3300 GCA_965366725.1 uncultured Kangiellaceae bacterium | reverse complement strand
GAGGGGTTATTATCACATCTGCCTGCGGTGGTTAATGCGCTGGCTGGTGCCTTTGCCGGGCGGTTTTTAGTATGGTCTGATTTTGCTCCTGTTAAACGAGCTATGATATTAATCAGCTGCGGTATTTTTAGTGTGCTGCTAGCGAGTTTATGGAGCGTTATTTTACCTTTTAATAAAAGTCTCTGGACCAGTTCTTTTTCATTAGTGACTATTGGTTGGAGTCTTATCTTTTATGGTGTTTTTTATTGGTTGTTTGATGTAAAAAGCTACCGTAAAATCGGTTATTTCTTTGCCGTTATTGGGGTTAACTCGATAACCCTTTACCTGCTAACCAGTTTTTTTAACTGGGGTTATTTTTCTTCAAGTTTATTCGGTGGAATTATTGATGTTCAACCGGATAATTTACAGCCGTTATTTTCGGTTATTTTTGTTGTCTTACTGCAATGGTTATTGGCTTATTTTCTTTATATAAAAAAAATATTTATTAACATTTAACCGAACATTATTGTTTGGTTAATCATCCTGGCGCACAAAACTATTAAAAAATCTAGCTTTTATTGGAATTTAGGATAAAAAGCGAAAAATATCACTAGCAATAAAATCAAAATAAGTGTATGTTTTAAGACAACCTAAATGACAGCGTTGTCAATAATTGGTTTTTACAAAAGATAACGATTTGAAATGTGGCAAAACATTAGTAAAGAGCTTTCAAATAATAAAGTAATTTGTCCCGTTTAGATCACCTAGTCACGACACTATGAAGGGGGAGAGGATGTCATCTTGTCAATTTAAAAAACGATTGCTTGTTACTAGCATAGCAATGGTGCTAAGTGGAAGTTTAGCCACATCACTAAGTGCAGCAGAAGAAAATCAGTCTAAAGAAGAAGTTCAGGAGTCAACGGAAAATGATCAGTCAAATACGATGGTCATCCGTGGGATCAGAGGAAGTTTAAAAGCTAATATCAATCTAAAGAGATTTTCAGATTCAGTAGCAGATGTTATTACAGCAGAAGATATTGGTAAGTTTCCAGATAAAAATGTTTCTGAATCACTATCACGTATTACTGGTGTTGGGGTTAGTCGAGAGTTTGGTGAAGGTGAAAAAATTACTATTCGTGGTTCAGATCCAACACAAAACAGAACGCTCTTAAATGGTCAGAATGTTGCGACTGCGGATTGGTTTATTCTGGATCAACCTTCTCGGGGGTTCAACTTTACCCTGTTACCTTCTTCTCTGGTTAAAGGATTAGAAGTTCATAAGTCTCCTGAAGCAAGCGTTGACGAAGGATCGGTTGGTGGTACTGTGGTGCTTAGTACACGGCGTCCTCTTGAGTTGGAAGCCAATACCATTAATATTGGTTTGCAAAGCCAATATTCAGAATCATCTGGCGAAAATGATCCACAGATTGATGCACTCTATTCCTGGAAAAATACACAAGAGAATTTCGGATTCTTATTGTCACTTACTCAACAGGATCGTACAGTTCAACGTGAAGGACTTGAAGTTCTTGGATGGACACCTGCCGATGAAAACGGTATTCGGGCACCTAAAGATATTGGTAATCCAATTTTTAAACAGTCTCGTGAAAGAGAAACTATATTTGCAAGCTTGCAATATGCACCAAGCGACCGATTAGACTTTACCTTCAATTTGCTAGATTCTGAAATGGACGCAGATAACGCGAATGCGAACTTATTAATACGTCCGCAAAATGATTATGCTGATTTGATTAATACCACCATGAACGGCAGTAATATTGTTGCAGCCAGTGTTGCTTCTGCCGGTGCATATGAATGGGATTTTATTAATCGTGAGTCACGCACTGAAACTTCTTCCTATGATCTTGATATTAATTATGACGGAGAAGACTATTCATTACATGTTCAAGTTGGAACAACAGAAGCTGAAGGCGGAACCTACAACGAAACTTCATGGAGTTTTATTCCAAATGTCGATCCTGCAGAATCCGGATACTCATTTGATTTGACAGGCACTCCAACTGTTAATATCGGTGTTGATCCTACCAATGGCGCGTTATGGGGGCAAAACTGGACATGGGGTGGAAATAAACCAACAACTGACGAAGAAACCTACGCACAGGTTGATTTGAAATTTGACGTTGACTGGAATAACTTCTCGTCTCTTGAAACTGGAATTAAGTACCGTGATCATGATCGTACTCAGGCGCGTCAAGCATATAGTTGGCATGGGCCAGGTACATCGGCTGATCCAGATTCTGCCTATATGTGGGATATCTTCGCTCAGTGTCCTACGCTGGATACTTGTGGACAGTCAATGGGAACTCATAATGTTGCCGGTAGCGTTGTTAATGGTAATGTGGTTACTCAGTTGATGGGTGATAGAGCGACGTTTATGCGTCTTGGTTTTGATGGCGATGCAGATTACGCGATTAGCGATATTCTTGCTGAGAACTGGGCTATTAACGAAAAAATATTAGCGGCATATGTTCAAGGTAATTTTGAAGGGGATAACTATCGCGGTAATGTTGGTTTGCGAATAGTCAAAACCGATCAAGATGCTTCATCAAATGAATTTAGTGGTGACTCCTGGGGATTTCATACTGTTGATCGTGAGTGGTTAACACCATCGCATCTTGAGTGGATTACCCAAAGCCGTTCTTATACAGAAGTGTTGCCGAGCTTTAATCTGGCTTACAATTTATCTGAAGATCGAATACTCAGATTCGCTGTGGCCAGGGTTATGGCGCGTCCTAACTTTTCCGACTTGGCACCAAGTGTCGCATTAGGAGATTTAAATGGTGCGAATCCAACGGCGACCGGAGGAAATCCAAATTTAGATCCAACCAAAGCTAATCAGTTTGATATCGCTTACGAGTGGTACTTTGATGACGCGGCAATTTTGTCAGCAACTTTCTTCTACAAAGATATTGAAAGCTACCGGACAACTACAAGTCATGTTGATCAGTTTTTCAATGAAACGATTCAGGAGTTTGTTGATGTTACCGTTAATGTCCCTGCAAATGGACCAGGTGGAACTACTGCCGGTTTAGAGTTTGGTTATCAGCAGGAGTTTGGTCAGTTTGGTATTGCGGCAAATTATACTTATACCGATGCAGAAAACGATGGTCTTCGTGATCCTGAAGTGGTTGGTTCTGGATTGGTTGCTGGTGCTTCGGAGCATATGTTTAACACTACTTTCTTTTATGAGACTGAGGACTTTGGTGCTCGTCTGATGTACAACTATCGTAGTGAGTGGTTCAATGGACCTCATTGGACTGGTGCTGAACTATGGACTGAGAGTTTTGGTCAGGTTGATTT
>CBDUHU010000540.1:0-3305 GCA_965366725.1 uncultured Kangiellaceae bacterium | reverse complement strand
TGAACGCTCGATTGATTTGCTAGTTGGAGTACTTGGTATTTTGCAGGCCGGAGCAGCCTACCTTCCTCTCGATCCTGATTACCCGGAAAATCGACTTGAGCATATGTTAAATGATAGTCAGGCAGAAATAATATTGGCATTGGAAAAGTCGAAGAGCAAACTTAAAAAATTGATCAAGCAGCAACAGCTAATTACATTGGATAGTCAATGGGATGAAATTGCAGATAACGGTTTGAAACAACAGAGGCTTGAACACCCCAACCAGTTAAAAGTTAAACCTGATAATCTGGCTTATATCATCTACACCTCTGGCTCTACTGGACAGTCGAAGGGGGTAATGATTGAACATCGAATGGTTGTTGATTATGTCTACTCCGTTTCTGACAGAATGAACTTGGATAATTGCGAAACCTTTGCTTATTTATCAACTTTTGCAGCAGACCTTGGGAATACGACATTATTCCCACCATTAATATTAGGCAAAACCGTTCATATGATTTCAAATGACTATATAAACGATCCTGCCAGGCTGCTCGATTACGTAAATCAAAATTCCATTGACTGCATGAAAATTACGCCGTCACATTTTGAGATGTTTCGACTTTCCGATAACAGGATTGTATTGCCTGAAAAAGTATTAATATTTGGTGGAGAAGCCCTTAGCTATTCTATGGTCGAACTCGCAAAAGATACAAAGCCAAGACTTAAAATATATAATCATTATGGTCCTACAGAAACAACGGTTGGAAAAATTACTACCTCAGAACTTAATTATAGTGAACGACAAAATTGTTTTCTTGGTAAGCCGTTGAACAACACAAAAGTTTACGTACTTGATAAGTTCAATCAACTTCAACCTATTGGGATTCCAGGTGAACTACATATTTCTGGTCCGGGCGTTGCTCGAGGCTACCTTAACAAAACTGAACTGAGTGCTGAAAAATTCATCGAAAATCCCTTTGAAAAAAATGACAGGTTATACAAAACCGGTGATTTGGTACGTTGGGCAAATTCAGGAGATATTGAATTTTTAGGCCGTATTGATAGTCAGGTAAAAATACGTGGTTTTAGAATTGAAACCGGAGAAATTGAAGAACAGATTAATACGGTTCCCAGTATTCTTG
Organism: uncultured Kangiellaceae bacterium; assembly: GCA_965366725.1. Lineage (GTDB taxonomy): Bacteria > Pseudomonadota > Gammaproteobacteria > Enterobacterales > Kangiellaceae > Aliikangiella. Next base: position 2,181 of record CBDUHU010000540.1, on the reverse strand, counting down.
ATAGTGCAGTGGTCGCTCAGGGGGAAAATGCTAATATTAAACTGATTGCTTTTTATGTTCTGGACTCAAAAGCTGAAAATAGTCAGTCGTCAGTGAACGGAGAACAACTAAAAAATTATCTATTAAAGAGTTTGCCTGAATACATGATTCCTGTTGCTTTTGTCTGCATCGACTCTATTCCGGTGACAGCAAATGGAAAAGTCGATCAAAGCTATCTAAAAACGATTGAAGTTAATATCGAGTCAAGTAAAGCTTATCAGGCGCCAGGAAATGTAGTGGAAGAAAAGCTGGTTAATATCTGGTCTGACATATTAGGTATTTCAGCAGGAAAAATCGGTGTTAATGATGATTTTTTTGAACTAGGTGGTCATTCTCTTATGGCGACTCAAGTCATTTCTCAAATTCGTAAGCAATTGGCGGTTGAAATACCCTTAAAAGCTATTTTTGAGAAAGCTAATATTTCATTGATTGCGAAACTAATTTCCAGCTGTTCTGAAAAAGAATTGCCAGTAATATTGCCTGTCAATAGAGCATCTATCAAACAACTTCCGCTTAGTTATTCACAGGAAAGATTATGGTTTATTAATCAACTTGAGCCTGAAAGTACCGGCTATAGCTCCCCCGGAGCAGTCATTATAGGTAATTTGTTTAAAGATTCGCTGATTGAACAGGCGATCAATATTACTATTTCTCGGCATGAGAATTTGCGCACTGTTTTTCCTGACAAAGATGGTTTACCTTGCCAGCAGATTAAAGAATCAGCAAAATTTGTGCTTGAAAAATTCGATCTATCAGATGTGAAAGAGTGGAAAATAAGAGAGGAAAAAGCAAAAGAAATTTGTCATATTGAAGCGACCACACCATTTAATTTGTCAACAGGCCCATTAATCAGAGGGCGAGTGATCAAACTCACCGAAGATCAGAGAATACTAATGCTTAATATGCATCATATCATTAGCGATGGTTGGTCTATGGGAGTGTTGATAAAGGAATTTAGCTCAATTATTCAGGATTTAATCAACAATAAGTCGATCAGTTTGACTCCACTACCGATTCAATACGCCGACTATAGTCTCTGGCAAAGGCAATGGCTTGAGAAAAATGGACTGCTAGAAAAACAACTAGGCTATTGGCGTAAAAAACTGGCAGATATGCCAGAGAGTCTCGATCTGGTCAGCGATTTTCCGCGACCTAAGGTGCAAAGTTTTGCTGGTACTGCTATCAGTTTCAATCTTGATAAAACGCTAGCGGAGCAGTTGAAGTCTCTTGCTGAAAACCAATCCTGTACCCTCTACATGACTCTGTTGGCGATATTTAAAGTTCTACTATTCCGCTACACCGGGCAACAGGATATTTGTGTAGGAAGTCCCATTGCCAATCGTCAATATGGCGAAACTGAAGGGTTGATTGGGATGTTTGTTAATACTCTGGCTATGCGCAGCCAATTAACGGCGGAATCTACCTTTATTGGTTTTCTTAATGAAGTAAAGCAAACCTGTCTGGAAGCTTACGAGTATCAGGACACCCCTTTTGAGAAAGTGGTCGCAGAGGTTCAACCAAAAAGAAATATGGCAATTAGCCCACTATTTCAGGTGATGTTGATTTTACAGAATTCGGTTAGTCAGGGACAGCTTAGTAAAACCTTCGGCGAAGATTTCAAACCCTATCCGTTGGATAAAGGGATCAGTAAGTTTGATATGACTTTAGAATTTACCGATTCTGAACAAGGACTCAGTTGCCAGATTGAATATTCAACAGCTTTATACAAAGCTGAAACCATTGAACGTATCGCGACACATTTTGTTGGACTTTGTCGGGCGATTATCGCGGCACCCGAACTAAAGCTTAGTGAGTACTCTTATCTTAGTGCCCCGGAACAACAGCAATTGCTGGTTGAATTTAACCAGACCAGAAAGGAATATCCACAGGGGATTTGCCTACATCAACTATTTATCGCTCAGGCAACTAAAACTCCCGATGCTATTGCAGCTGTTTGCGAAGGTCAGGCAATCACTTATCAACAGCTTCTTGAAAAAAGTCAGACACTCGCGCTTTACCTTCAGGGACAGGGCGTTGAGCCGGACTCTCTGGTCGGTATTTGTGTTCATCGTTCGCCGGATATGCTGGTCGGGATGCTGGCGATACTTCAGGCTGGTGGCGCCTATGTTGCATTAGATCCTG
>CBDUHU010000539.1:0-3314 GCA_965366725.1 uncultured Kangiellaceae bacterium | reverse complement strand
TGAAAATGTTGCAGATTTTTATACTCGAGTGATTAATGGGATCAAGCAAGTGGTCGAAAAGCATCCTGAACAAAAGCTATTAATTGTGACTCATGGTGGCGTGATACGGTGTGCTGTTGCTTGGTGTTTAGGGCTAGATTTTGTCAATCAAAACGGAAAAGCTAATATCCCTTTTCAACGATTACAACTAGACTATGCTAGTCAAACTCAAATTAATATTTGGAATGAAAATGGGTTGCTGCCGCAATTAGTTTCGTTTAATCATACGCTGAGTCGCCGTCGCTAATGGCTAGCTTGATGATCCAAGGAACTACCTCTGATGCCGGTAAAAGTATTTTGGTGGCCGGACTTTGTCGCGTCTTAAAGCGCAGAGGTTTTTCGGTCGCTCCTTTTAAACCTCAGAATATGGCACTTAATAGTGCGGTGACTGAAAGTGGTGGTGAAATTGGCAGGGCGCAGGCATTACAAGCTATTGCATGTGGATTACAACTACGCACTGATTTTAATCCAGTATTGCTTAAACCTAGCAGTGATATGAAGTCACAGGTGATTATTCATGGAAAAGCCGTTAGTGAGCTGGATGCAAAAACATTTGGAAATATTAAACAGCTGGCATTTGACAAAGTTCTGGAGTCCTATCAACGACTACGTAAAGAATTCGATGTCGTTGTTATAGAAGGTGCAGGAAGTCCTGCTGAAATAAATCTCAGAAAAAATGATATCGCTAATATGGGGTTCGCTGAAGCGGTTGATTGTCCCGTTTTATTAATCGGGGATATCAATCGGGGAGGGGTGTTTGCTCATCTAACAGGCACTGTGAATTTATTAGCAAAATCTGAACAATCAAGAATTCGAGGTTTTATCATCAATCAGTTCCGTGGGCGTAGAGAATTATTAGCTTCAGGTGTTGACTGGTTGCAAGAATATAGTGGTAAGCCGGTATTTGGAGTTCTCCCTTATATTAAGTCGTTAAAGCTTGATGCTGAAGATGCGGTTGATATTGAAACCCATCAGGAAAAAACCAGCATTAATGTCAAAGTGATTGTGTTACCACGGATCAGCAATCACACTGATTTTGAACCGCTTAAATGGCATCCGCAAGTCAAATTTGAGTTTGTCGGGGCAGGTGATTCATTAGAGGGAGCCGATCTGGTAATTATTCCCGGAAGTAAAAGTGTTCGTCACGATCTTGATTATTTATATTCACAAAACTGGCATATCGAGCTAATGAAACATTTAAGGTACGGTGGCAAGCTTATTGGTGTTTGTGGTGGCTACCAGATGCTTGGTAATGCCATTCATGATCCAGAAGGCGTTGAAAGTAATCCTGGTTCTAGTGATGGGCTTGGTTTACTTGACTTTGAGACTCAGCTAAAGCCATCAAAACAACTTAAGCAAGTAACGGGTGAATTTAACCTCGATGGTAAACGCGGTCAGTTAAGTGGTTATGAAATCCATTGTGGAGAATCATATGGAGCGCAACTGGAACAGCATTTTTTGATGCTTTGTGACCAGAATAAAAATTGTTATCCAGACGGAACTGTTTCAAACGATGGTCAAATTATAGGAACCTACTTACATGGTATGTTTGAAAATAAAGAACTATTAGAGGCTTTACTTTACTGGATTTCCGGTGAAAAACATGCTGCAACAGAGTGGAGCGTGGTAAGAGAGCAAGAACTGGAAAGGCTGGCAGATGTTTTTGAAGAAAATCTTAACATCGAGTCTATTTTTGCTGAAATAAGATAATTAAAAAACTGATAAACGCGGTGGAGTAACACAATGAATGAATTAGAAAAACATCAAAAAAAAGCGCAAAAGCATAAAGAAAAAGTTGATGCGGGAGTTGCAAAAGCCACTATAGAACGTGGTGTTATGCTGGTTGTTACCGGAAATGGAAAAGGAAAATCTACGGCAGGATTTGGTACTGTCGCACGTTGTGTAGGACATGGGTATAAAGCGGCCGTAGTACAATTTATTAAAGGAAAATGGGACTGTGGCGAACGCGATTTATTAGAGCAGCATGGAGTGCCATTTGCTGTTATGGGAACTGGATTTACCTGGAACACTCAAAATCGTACCACTGACATTGAAGCCGCGGAAAAAGTATGGAAACAAGCTATCGAGTTTTTGGCTGATCCGCAATATCATCTGGTACTTCTCGATGAGCTTACTTATATGCTTGGCTACGATTATCTTGATAAACAGAGTGTATTAGATGCGATTAAAAATCGTCCTGAAAATCAATCTGTTATGGTGACTGGAAGGGGAGCAATTAAAGAACTGAGGGAAATGGCTGATACTGTCAGTGAAATAAAAGATGAAAAACATGCTTTTAAAGCCGGTATAAAAGCGCGAAAAGGAGTTGACTGGTGAATATGGCTACATGGCGAACTGCAAAAAAAATTCTGATTCTATTGGTTTTTTCTATTCAGTCAGAACTCGTAGCAAAAACAGCAGAAAAAATTATCGCACTATCCCCGCATTCTGTTGAAATGCTATACGAAATTGGTGCAGGTGATAGAATTATTGGAACCGTTGAGCATTCTGATTACCCCGAAAAAGCAAAAAAAATACCACGTTTAGGGAGTTATGTTGGAGTTCAAATTGAAAAGATAGTGGCATTGCAGCCAGATCTTATTGTTGTCTGGAAAGGTGGGAATAAGCTTGCTGACATTAATAAATTAGAATCTCTTGGATTTAATCTTTATGATAGCTCACCAAAAAACATAAAAGATATAAGTCACGATTTGATCCAGTTAGGAAAATTAACCGGATTGTCATTAAAGGCTGAAATTATCGCTAAGTCATTTGATAAAAAATACCAAATGATTAAGAACGAATATGATAATAAAACTAAAGTTAGAACTTTTTATCAATTGTGGTATGACCCGTTAAGAACAGTGGGAGGGGATAGCTCGATCAACTCTTTAATACAAGATTGTCGGGGTGAGAATATTTTTGAAGATGCTAGCGCGCCATATCCTGTTGTTTCATTAGAAAGTATAGTAACCAAAAATCCTCAGGTTATTATCATACCTCATCACATAGGGAGTAGTGGGGGAGTTAAATCAGTCTGGGATAAGTGGCCTATGATTGATGCGGTAAAGGAAAAACGTCTGAATCTTATCAGTGGTGATATTTTACACCGATTCAGTCCTCGAATATTAGATGGCCTGTCAGTGTTATGTAAAGCGATAGATAAGGCAAGGTAAATATTTTAATTGGATTAGTTATAAAGAATCAGGGAACTACTGCTGTTGAGTTTAAGTGGTAGTCGGGTAAGTACCTGGCAGGGATGATTTCTAGATTTT
>CBDUHU010000538.1:0-3324 GCA_965366725.1 uncultured Kangiellaceae bacterium | reverse complement strand
CAATATGAGTTACAACCTGATATTCAGTATGACGTCTCAGGCTATTAGCTTCATTTTTTAGTTGCAGTAAGTCATCTGATAATAATAAAAAGGGCTTTTCTTCAATCAATTGATTAAGCTGAGCGAGCAGTTGGGCTTCTTCATCAAGGCTGTGAATATCGACAATGGAAGTATCTATTGGATGGTTTATATTAATGCCAGGCAATAAAGTTTGATCTGTTTGTGTGTTGTTTTCTGACTCTGTAATAATATTTGGAACCTGGTGAGCTAAATTTTCTTTTTCGCCACTCTCGATTGATATATTTGAGGCATTTAATCCCTGGTCAGTATCAGCAGGGAATAACGATGGGTCATATCCATGCTCATACAAATCTATTGAAGCGCTATATGGTTGCAGAAAATCTACCAGATTATCGACTTTAGAAATCTCAATGCTATTATCCCAGGACTCGACAAGTAAGCCACTATCATCTGAGGGCTTGATGACGATAAGTTCAATTTCAAACCAACGCGGTTTCTCTTCTTCAATTTCAACTTCTTCAGCTAATGAGAGAGAAGCTAAGCTTAGTGAGAATGCTAAAAAAGCTAGTTGAGGTAATTGTTTGTTGATGTTTATGCTCATTTTTATACTTCAATAGTACCTGTTTTATTGATTAATCGGGTTAAATATTAACCATATTCGTTTATTTTTCAATGAATTAGTCTGTTTATCAGACACAGCAACACGTATTAATCGGTAAGTTAACATACTAACCTTTAGCTGACTAACGTTTCAATTAAAGAATCAACTTGCTGTTTTCTTTGTTCTACATTTTCGTTAGGACTACTGACTTTTAGTAGTGTTCCCCGTTCAAGTCGATATTTGGCGGGGTTTGTCTGAATCAGTTGAATTAACCGTGCTGTGTCGATATTGGGTTTTGCGTTAAATTCGACACTAATTGAGCGACTATTAGCTTCTAATTTAGTAATTCCAATCTGGGCGAGGCGCAGTTTGAGTACCGCAGTATCAAATAGTGCTTTGGTTGCATCAGGTAACAAACCAAAACGGTCAATTAATTCAACCTTCAATTGACGCAGTTCGGAGCCATCTTTGGCGTTAGCAATTCGCTTGTAAAGCGATAAACGAATGCCAACATCGGGAACATAGCTATCTGGCAGTATGCTTGACTCGCCCAGGTTAACTTCAGTTTGATTACTCTGGGTAGCATTGAGCGAAGGTTCTTCACCATTTTTTAGCGTTTCAACTGCACGGTCAAGTAGCTCCATATACATACTGAAACCAATCGTTTGCATATGACCACTTTGTTCGTCACCCAATAATTCTCCGGCCCCTCTGATTTCCAGGTCATGAGTAGCGAGGATAAAGCCTGCGCCTAAATCCTCAAGGTTTTCAATTGCTTCAAGACGTTTTTTAGCATCTTTTGTGATTGTTTTTGGGTTAGGTGTTAATAAGTAAGCATAGGCCTGGTGATGTGAGCGACCAACACGTCCACGTAATTGGTGCAACTGGGCTAAGCCGAGTTTATCCGCTCTATCCATAATAATTGTATTTGCGGTTGGTACATCAATTCCGGTTTCAATAATTGTGGTACATATAAGCAGGTGATACTTTTGATGATAAAAAGCCTTCATCACCGATTCGAGTTCACGTTCACGCATTTGACCATGAGCAACTGCTACTTCTATATCAGGTAGCAGTTCTCTTACCTCATTTGCTGTTCTTTCGATAGAGTCAACTGAGTTATGTAAGAAATAAACTTGCCCGCCACGGTGTATTTCTCTTTGGATGGCTTCTTTGATTAACGGTGCATTATGTTGTCTGACAAATGTCTTGATTGCCAGTCTTTTTGCCGGTGGAGTAGCAATAATGGATAAATCTCGCATTCCGGACATAGACATATTTAAAGTACGAGGTATCGGGGTTGCAGTAAGCGTTAATATATCAACTTTGGCACGATAGGATTTTAATATTTCTTTTTGCGCGACGCCAAAGCGATGTTCTTCATCAATGAGTAATAAACCCAGGTTGTTAAAAGCAGGCTTTCCTGTGAGAAGCCGGTGGGTGCCGATAACAATATCAATATGTCCACTTTCTAATTGTGTTAATAACTCTGTTTGTTCTTTCTTTGTTTGGAATCGTGATAGAACGCCAATATTAACAGGCCATTGAGAGAAGCGATCCTGAAAAGAGTGAAAATGCTGCTGCGCCAGAAGGGTTGTTGGAACCAACATGGCGACCTGCATACCACTTTGAATAGCAATAAAAGCTGCACGCATAGCGACTTCTGTTTTGCCAAAGCCAACGTCACCACAAACAAGACGATCCATTGGAGTTGTAGATTGCATATCCTTTAATACAGCATCAATAGCGTTTTGCTGATCTGGAGTAGCTTCAAATGCAAATTCAGCAGAAAACTGCTCGTACTCTCTCAGATCTACCTGGTGCACGATTCCTTTTTCTGCGGCTCTACGGGCGTAAAGATCGAGTAACTGGGCCGCAGCATCCCGAGCTTTTTCGATAGCTTTGCGTTTTGCCTTACTCCACGACTCACTACCCAGTTTATGCCAAGGGGCTGTTTCGGGATTACTTCCTGAATAGCGATGGATTAAATGCAGGGATTGCACCGGCACATAAAGCTTATCACCGCCAGAATATTCTAAAGTGAGAAATTCTGTGGCAATTCCACCTGCATCAATGACCTGCAAGCCAAGGTATCGGCCAACACCTTGATCGACATGTACTACAGGATCACCTGGTTTTAATTCTGCGAGATTATGGATCAGCTGGTCAGCTGAAATGCCTTTTTCCTGGCGACGTCTGGACTGTAAAACCTGGCTACCAAAAAGATCACTTTCGCAAACAATCAATTGGTCTGACAAACTAAAACCTTTTTGCAGTGCTCCTGTGGTTAATCCTATACCTGCCGGAAGTGTCTGAAATTCATGCCAGCTTTCGACCGTTGTGGTATTAATATTATTTTTGACTAATAAATCGCGTAGCACTTCCTGACGACCAGAAGATTCTGCGCAAAGCAATATTTTTTGATAATCCGGCATCACCTGATGCAAGTTATGCATTGGGTCATTTGCTTTATGTTCTACTTGCACATCAGGGCATCTGGAATAATCAAGTGGATGAACTGAATCTTGTGGGCCATCTGAATCCTGTTGTAATTGAATATGAGGGTATTGTTTTAGACACGAAAACAGGGAGTCGGGAGTCAGAAACAAAGTTTGAGGTTCTACAATGGGTCGCTCTATGTCATAACGATATTGTTCATATCGTTCAGAAAGTTCGTTCCAGAAATTTTCCACCGGACCATT